>DAIUEK010000283.1:0-3418 GCA_036845165.1 Vicinamibacterales bacterium
ATCCAGGGCCGTCGCTCGACCTGGGGCCTCACAGCCCGCGCGCCGGCGGCCGTCGTCAGGATGAACACGGGCACCTCGGGCACGTTGAACATCAACTCGGACTCGATCCCGAGCTGACCACGACGCGTCGCCACGATCTGCGCCGGATAACGCGGGAACCCGAGGCTCTGTCGCAAACGAACCAGCTCGGGATGCCATACGGCGAGGATCGTCTGGCTTCCGCGAATCGTGGTGGCGCCGGCCATGACGCCGTCCGCCCGCACGCGCGAGAGGCCCTCGTAGATGAGATGCGTGTCAGTCTCGCCTCCACCCAACTCGGAGGGATTGCGTGCGCCAGTATTTCCGTCCGCAGACTGGACAAACACCGTACTGATTGCCGGCAACGCGGAGTCCCTGGACGTTGACTCGAAGAACGGCCCGTCAAAGAGCGCCGACGTCCAGTCGTTGCCGACCGTGTCGAGGCCGATGTTGTGAGCAAGGGTCTCCACCGTGAGGAAACCAGGGAGCCGGGCGGCAACGGCCGCCGCCTGCTTGCCAGCGACATACGCGTCGAACCGTTCCGTCCACGTCACAAGCCGTTCCTCATTGGGTAACTCCTTACCGTACATGACGAGCGGGAGGCATTGTTTGCCCTCCCGTCTTTGTGGTGGGTAGTTTGCCGGCTGCCAGGACGGCGCCGGGCGACGTTACCGGTCATAAAGCAAGGTGGATGCCAGCGTTCGACACCTCGCTTCGCCACGCGACCTCGGGTCAGGCGAACGGCTGATCGATCGCCGGGCTCGGCTGCGTGAAGAACTTCGGCCCTGATGGCGTGATGTGGAGGCAGTCCTCCAGCCGGATGCCGAATTCGCCGTAGATCGCGATCATCGGCTCGTCGCTGAAGCACATGCCGGGCTGAAGCTTCGTCATGTTGCCCTTCACGAAGTTCGTCCACTCGTGGCCGTCCATCCCGATGCCGTGGCCGGTGCGGTGGGGAAGGCCGGGGACCTTGTAGCCGGGACCGAAGCCGGCGTCCGTGATGACCTTGCGCGCGGCGGCGTCGACCGACTCGCACGTCGCGCCGAGCTGGGCGGCGGCGAATGCCGCAGCCTGCGCCTTCTTCTCGAGATTCCAGATCTCTGTCTGGCGAGCCGTCGGCTTCCCGAACACCGTCGTCCGCGTGATGTCCGCCTGGTAGCCCTCCCAGCTGACGCCGTCATCGATCTGGACGATGTCTCCGTCCTTGAGGCGCTGCGGTTCTATGCTGCCGTGCGGAAACGCGGTGAACTGCCCGCAGGAGACGGCGATCCCGCCGTTGGCCCCCATCTGCCGGAATGCCGCGGTGATGTTGCCCCCGAGCTCCCCCTGCGTCATGCCCTCGCGCATCGTCGCCAGCCCCGCCTTGAAGCCGGCGAGCGTGATGTCGTTCGCGTACTGCAGGCACGCGATTTCCGCGGGCGACTTGATCGTCCGGCAGCCCGCCGTGATCGGCGTCGCGAGGACGACCTGCGACGCGGGGTTCGCCTTCTGCAGCGCGTCGGCGATGAAGAACCGCACGCGCTCCTCGACGCCGATCCTGGCCGTCGAGACCCCGCGGTCTTTCAGGATGCCCGCCACGAGATTCAACGGATCGTCGTCTTCCTGCCAGATGCGGACGTCGTTCGAGAATTTGATCACCTCGCGCGCGCGCTGCTCCTCGAAGCCCGGCGAGACGTACGCGAGCTCCCCCTTCGCGGGGATCACAAGGAGGAACGGACGCTCGCTGAGCCCCCACCGGACGCCGGCGAAATAGGACATGCTCGTGCCCCCTTCGAGCACGACCGCGCCGACGCCCTGTTCGGTCATGAGCCGCTGCGCCCTGGCGACGCGCGCGCGTCGCTCGTCGTCAGTGATCGCGGGTGCCGGGTTGGGCAGGGGTTTCAGCGCGAGGATGGAAGGGGGAACCGGGCTCCCGCCGCCCCCGCCCCGTCCCTGGGCCGATAGAGCACTGGAGCCCACGGCCGCGACTCCCGCGGCTGCCGATGCCTGAACAAAGGTCCGTCTCGTTATGCGCATGGGTGGAGAGTTTACTTGAACGCGACATAAATCCGACGGGCTCCGTCTCGGGCTGGCGCTGCTTTTGCTGGTGACATAAGCACCCCAGCCTCACGCGCCCCGGCCGTAGCGGCCCAATGCAGAGGCGGCCCAGCTGCCGTCGTATTATGGACAATTGCCCACGCTGCGGCGCCGCCGCCACCATTGCGGGATACGAAGATGTCCGCACCTTCCACCAGTGCGAAAAGTGTAAGCGCGTCTGGACGACGATAGCGACTGTTCCGTCGGCGCGGACCAGCCGGCCGCGTGTGCAGGTGCAGGTGCTGGTGGTCGACGACTCCGACCAGCTCGTGGCGCTCGTGGCGATGTGGCTCGCGGACGAAGGTTACGCGGTGCTCACCGCGACGACCGGCCGGGAGGCGCTCGACCTCGCGGGCGTCCACCAACCGGAGATCGTGCTGCTGGATCTCGTCATGCCGCCCCCGGACGGGTTCGATGTGTGCGAGGAGCTGCGCCGGCAACCGCGGCCGCCGGAGGTCATCCTGATGACTGGCATCTCGGATCCGCTGCGCCTGCACCGCGCGGCCGATCTCGGGGTCGTGGCGTTACTGCGCAAGCCGCTGACGGTCGAGTCCGTGGTGGACGCGGTCGCCACCGCGGCGAAGCTGCGCCGGACTCGCCGGCGCACCGCCAGCCACACCGGTCGATGATCTGTTTATCTGCCGCGCCGTAGACCCGGGACGGAGAGTCCCAGCAGCACCGCCGCGCCCAGGAAACCGGCGCCGAAGAGCGGGAGCACCACCGCGCCTCTGATCAACGGATCGACGGGCGGCAGTGTCAGCTTGGCGCCCCAGGCCACGGCGGCCCCCACGAGGCCCGCTGTCCACAATCGCGCGACATAAGACGCCGGCAGGCCCGTAGGGCCGATTCGGCGATTCAGGTTCGCCCTGAGCAGGGCGAATTCGATCCAGCCGGCCACGCCAGCCGACGCCGTCAATCCCGCCGCTCCCCAGGCTGGAGCGATCCCGATCCTCGGAGGAAGCATGACCGCGCATACGTAGCCCAGCGTCGTCACCGCCACGAGGCGGACGACGGCGAAGCGTAGCGGACGTTTCGTATCGCCGAGCGCGTAGTGCGCCACCGAATACAACCGCGCCATCGTCGATGCGAGCAGTCCGATCGACGATCCCGCGAGAATGCCCCACACGAAGAGCGAATCCTCGGGACGAAAGCGTCCGCGTTGCAGGAGCGCCCCCGCGATGACGTCCCCGAGCGCCGCGAAGGCGACGGCCGACGGCACCACGAAGAACGCCAGGCGTCGAAGGCCTGCGTCAATGCGTGCGCGAAGGGCCTCGTAGCCCGTATCGCGCGCCGCGTCCACGGCCATCGCTGGCAGCTCGGCGGC
>DAIUEK010000284.1:0-1319 GCA_036845165.1 Vicinamibacterales bacterium
GACGCCCCTTTCATCACGTAATGCCGGCCGTCGAAGAAATCCGCCGAGTACTCGGGATACGAGGCCATCGCCGCGAAGCCGTCGAACGGGGCGAAGACGGTCGACGTCCACTCCCAGCCAGTGCCGACGAGATCCTGCACGCCCCACGCGCTGGCGCCGGCGGGATGCGAGCCGACGGGCGCGGGATCGAAGCCTGTGAAATCGAAGTGGCCGCGCGTGGCATCGGGTGCGGCCTCACCCCACGGATGCGGGCGTTCGGTGCCGTCCGGCGTACTGTACGCCGCGCGATGGAACTCCGGCTCCGTCATCAGCCGACGTCCCTTCCACCGCGCGTAGGCGGACGCCTCCGCGTGGCTCACGTAGACGGGCCAGTCCGCCGGCAACGCGATCTCCTCGAACATGCCGCGCCATTTCCAGGCCCTCTGCTCTTGGCCCGAGGCCGGCGTCCAGAAGCTCGGGTACTGGACGCGGTCCTGTTGGATCCACGTCCAGCCTTCGTCGTCCCACAGCGCGCGCTGCGTGTAGCCGCCGGCGTTCACGAATTCCAGGAACTGTGCGTTCGTCACCGGCATCGCGTCCACGTCGAACGCCGCGACGGCCACGCGATGCGCGTCGAACTCGTTGTCCCATCCGAAGGGGATCTCGTCGCGATTCACGCCCAGCGTGGCGCTGCCGGCGGAGATCCGGACCGGGGTCAGGTCTGCGTTTGCGTCCACGGGTGGGGTCAGGTCTGCGTTGGCGTCCACGGGTGACCCGGTCACTCCCAAACCATCAATCACAGACCTGACCCCGGGCGTGGACGCGATCGCAGACCTGACCCCGGGGGCGGGGGCCCGCTTTTGCGCGGACGGGAGGCGGTGCCACATGTAGAGGAGGGTTTCCTGGTGCATCGCCTCGTGCTCGAGCGCGGTGTAGAGCCCCTCAAGCGGGAGGGGGCCCGACGACAGCGACGCCATCGCGGCGACGACGGCGTCGTCGCACGCGCGCGCAAAGGCGCGGACCTCGTCGCGCGCCGGCCACACGGTGGACGCGCCGCTGCGCGGGACCGCGGACGCCTCCGTCTCCGGATCGATCCCGCGCTCGAAGAGCCCCTCCAGCCGCGCGTCAACCGGCGGCTTCCCGAGCCCGCGGCGCAGGAAGGCGATGACGCTGAACGCCGGCAGGTGCCCTTCGTAGAAAACGATGGGGTTGCGCAGCGGAATGGGGCGGCTGTAATACGCGGCCGGGTCGATCAGGTCGAAGATCGCCTCGGACCGCGCGCGGTTCCGGCGGTACCAATCGATCGCGGCGGTCGTATCAATGGCCGGGGTGGTCGGCAT
>DAIUEK010000284.1:1419-3400 GCA_036845165.1 Vicinamibacterales bacterium
CGCGAAAGTGGCGGAACTGGCAGACGCGCCGGCCTTAGGAGCCGGTAGCCGCAAGGCTATGGGGGTTCGAGTCCCTCCTTTCGCACCCTTCGACTCGCCGGTGCCTCTTGTGGCTCGCTCAGGGCAGGCCCTGTGCTAACCTAAGAAATTCGCTGCCCTGGCCGGGTCCCGGGGCCTTTTTCTGCGACATTCCGTGAAAATCCGGGACGGTTTCCGCTCCGAAAGTTCCGATACCTCTGAATGAAGACCGAGTTCATCGACGTCAACGAGACACGCAAAAACCTGGTCGTGGAAATTCCGAGCACGACCGTTGATGCGGAGATCGACAAGATCGCGCGCGACTACGGCAAGGCGGCCCGGATTCCCGGCTTCCGGCCGGGCAAGGTGCCGGCGAAGGTCGTGCGGCAGCGGTTTCGCGACCAGATCCTGCACGATGTGGCACACGGGCTGATCCCGCGCGCCGTCGACGAGGCGCTGCGCGAACGGGGAGTCGAGCCGGTCGACACGCCGGACATCAAGGACGTCGTCGTCGAGGAAGGCCAGCCGCTCAAGTTCACGGCGACCTTCGACACGGTGCCACCGATCGACCCGGGGGACTACGCCACGATCCAGTTGCGGCGCGGCGGCGCGAAGGTGGACGACGCGGCGGTGGACCAGGCGCTGGCCGGACTGCGCGAGCGCGGCGCGCGCTACGAGCCGGTGGACGATCGCGGGATCGAACACGGCGACTCGGTGCTCATGGATCTGGTTCGGACGACGCAAGGGAAGGATTCGAAGGACCCAAAGGAATCGAAGGAGCAGCCCGACGAGGAATCGACGGGACCCGAGGCCGCCGAAGGCGGCCGTCTTGCGACACAGTCGGACACGCACGAGAACGTGACCGTCGACATCGGCGCGACCGCCAACCCGCCCGGATTCGACGCGCAGCTCGCGGGGCTGACGACGGGAGCGACGAAGACCTTCGACGTGAAGTATCCCGACGACTACACGATCACGGAGCTGGCCGGGACGACGGTCAGCTACGACGTGACGGTCAATGCGATCCGAAAGAGAATCGTCCCGGATCTCGACGACGAGTTCGCGAAGGACCTCGGCGACTTCGCGTCGCTGGACGCGCTGAAGACGCGGGTCCGCGAGGACCTGGAGCACGAGGCGACGCACGAGGCGGATCGGGAGCTGCGCGCGAACCTGATGAAGCAGCTGGCGACGCGGGTCACCTTCGAGGTGCCGCGGGCGCTGCTGGAGCGGGAGGTCGACCGGCGCGTCGAGGAGTTCGTGCGGCGCCTGATCGACCAGCAGATCGACCCGATGAAGACGAACATCAACTGGGAGGACTTCCGCGAGCGCCAACGCGAGGCGGCGGCGGAGGCGGTGCGCGGCGCGCTCGTCCTGGATGAAGTGGCGCGGCGCGAATCGGTGGCGGTGACCACCGACGACATCGAGGCGGAAGTCGCCAAGTATGCCGAGCAGACGGGCCGCACACCGGCGGCCGTTCGCGCCCGGCTGGAGAAGGAGGGGGGTATCGGGCGTTTGTATTCGGGGTTGCGCCGGGAGCGGGCCATTGATTTCCTGCTGTCGCGTGCTACAATCGGACAAACGTAAGACAGACAGACCTGTCCCGGGCTCCCCACAACAGTCAGTCGTTTCCGATTCCGGCGGACGCATTTCGCATGGCTCATTCTTCGACGAACTCGCAATTAGTCCCGATGGTGGTCGAACAGACCAACCGCGGGGAGCGCGCGTACGACATTTTTTCGCGCCTGCTCAAAGACAGCATCGTCTTCCTCGGCACGCCGATTGACGACGGCATCGCGAACCTCGTGATCGCGCAGATGCTGTTTCTCGAGGCGGAGGACCCGGACCGGGACATCCTGCTGTACATCAACAGCCCGGGTGGCGTGGTCACGGCCGGGATGGCGATTTACGACACGATGCAGTTCATCAAGCCGGACGTGCAGACCTACTGCATCGGCCAGGCGGC
>DAIUEK010000285.1:0-3394 GCA_036845165.1 Vicinamibacterales bacterium
GGTCAGGAAGACGATTCGCGTCCGGGCCGTCACGGCGGCGCAGAGGTCGTCAACGGGCAGCCCGAAATCCTCGTCGAGCTTTACCGTCACTATCCGTCCGCCAAGCGCCGTGGCGCAGATCTCGTACATGTCGAACGCGGGCGCGACGCCGAGGGCTTCCGGCACGCCTTCGGTGCGGTCGCGAAATGCCGCGGCGGCCGCGGCGAGAATGCCTTCGTCCAGGCCGTTCGTCAGCAGGATGTGATCGATCGGCACGCCGAGACTTCGGGCGACAGCCTCCTGCGCCTTGTCGTAATCCGGATAGAAACCCGCATCCGATCGTCCGAGCGCGCGCAGCCTCTCCAGCACCGCCGGCGAGCACCCGGCCGTGTTCTCGTTCAAATGAAGTCTCATCACCGCGCTCCTCGAATCCGCACCGACGCCGCGTGCGCGCGAAGGCCTTCCGCCTCAGCCAGGGCAATCGCGTGCGGGGCCACCCGCCGCAATCCCGATCGTGAAAGGCGCTGCACCGTCGTGAGGCGCACGAAGTCTGCCGCACCGAGTCCGCCGCGGCCGCGCGCGGCGCCGCTTGTCGGCAGCACATGGTTCGATCCGGTGATGTAGTCGCCGGAGGCCTGCACGCTGTGCTGCCCCACGAACACGGTTCCGGCACGTTGCAAGCGCCGCGCGACCGCGGAGGAGTCGCAGACCACGTGTTCCGGCGCCATGCGCTCGCTCAGGTCAACCGCGTCGTCGAGGGACTCGGTGACGATGATGCCGCCGTTGCGCGCGATGGCGGCGCGCGCCGGCCCGTCCGCCGGCATCTGCCGCGCGATCTCCGCGGCGACGGCGCGCGCGAGGGGGCGGCTCGGCGTGACGAGAATCGCGCGGGCGTCCTCGTCGTGCTCTGCCTGCGCAAGGAGGTCCGCCGCGATCCATGCGGCGCGCCCGCTCGTCGAGAGGATCAGGATCTCGCTGGGCCCCGCGAAGAAATCGATCGCGCAATCAAAGGCGACCATGGCCTTCGCCGCCGCGACGTACGCGTTGCCGGGCCCGACGATCTTGTCCACCCGGGGGACGGTCTCCGTTCCGTAGGCCAGCGCCGCGACGGCATGCGCTCCGCCGAGTCGCAGCAGCCGCGTGACGCCCGCCTCGAGGGCGGCCGCCATGACGGTGGGATCCGGCCTCGGGCAGACGACGATGATCTCCCGCACCCCGGCGACACTCGCGGGGATCGCCGTCATGAGCAGCGACGAGGGGAGTGGATACCGTCCGCCCGGCACGTAGCAGCCGACGCGCTCGAGCGGCGTGACGCGTTGCTCGATCGTGACGCCTGCAACCGGGCTGGTGGTCCACCCGCGCGGGACCTGCCGTCGCGCGACGTGCCGGATGTTCCGCGCGGCCGCGGCGATCGCGCGGCGCACGTCGGAGCCGACCGACGCCGCTCCGCGCTGCATCTCCGCGCGCGTGACCTCGACGTCGCCTGTCAGCCCGTCGAACCGTTTCGCGTACGAGAGCAGCGCGCGATCCCCGCGGCGCCGGACGTCGCTCACGATGCGCGCGACGCGGCGCTCGAACGCAAGGTCGCGCCTCGGCCCCCTATCCAGCAGCGCCGCAACAGCCTGCTTATCGCCGCTCTCGAGGATCCGTATCACTCCGTTACCTCTCAATTACCCAATTTCTCGATTACCCGATTCACATGACGATCTTGTTCAGCGGATATTCGACGATGCCCTGCGCGCTCGCGCCCTTCAGCAGGGGAATCAGGTCGCGAACCGTTCGCTCGTCGATGATCGTGTTCACCGCGACCCAGTCGGCGTCGCTGAGCGGGGAGATGGTCGGGCGCTGTAGCGCCGGGAGAAGCGCGAGCACCTGATCCAGCTCCGTCCGGCGCACGTTGAGCATGATCCCGACGCGCCCCTGCGCCTCGATCGCGGCCTTGAGCAGCAGCGCGATGTTATTGAGTTTCGTGGCCTTCCAGCCGTCCGCCATCGCCCCCGGACTCGCAATAAGCTGCGTATTCGACTCGAGGACGGTATCGATGATACGCAGGCGGTTCGCCCGCAGGGAAGATCCGGTCTCGGTCACTTCGACGATGGCATCGGCCAGGACCGGAGGCTTCACCTCCGTCGCCCCCCAGGAGAACTCGACCTTCACGTTGACGCGGCGTCGGGCGAAGTAGGCCGCGGTCGCGCGGACCAGCTCCGTCGCGATCGTCGCGCCTTCGAGATCCTCAGGCGACTGGTAGCGCGAATCCTCGGGCACGGCGAGCACCCAGCGCACCTTGCCGAAGCTCTGCTTCGCATACACGAGGTTCGCGAGGGCCATGACGCCGCACGGCCCGCCGATCGTCGCCTCGTGCTCCGCGACCCAGTCGAGGCCGGTGAGTCCGGCGTCGAGGACGCCGTGAGCGACGTATCGCGCCATCTCCTGCGCGCGGATCAGCATGCACTCGATGTCGGGATCATCGATGCTCGGGAAATACGATCGCGGTCCGGCGTAGATGTTGAAGCCCGCGCGCGCGAAGAGCCGGATCGTCGCGTCCTGCAGCGAGCCCTTGGGAATACCGAGCTTGAGTGTGCTGGCCATGGCGTTACGCGACCTTCCGGTAGAAGCACGTGCGCTCGCCGGTGTGACAGACATTGCCCTCGCCGAGCCGCGTCACTTTCAGCAGGACCGTGTCCTCGTCGCAGTCGGCCAGGAGCGCGGACACCTGCAGGCGGTTGCCCGAGGTTTCCCCTTTGGTCCACAACGTGTTCCGCGAACGGCTGAAAAAGGTCGCGAACCCCGTGTCCAAGGTCCGCTCCAGCGCCTCAGCGTTCATGAACCCCACCATCAACACCTCGCCGGTCACATCGTCCTGGACGACCGCCGGTATCAGCCCGCCGAGTTTCGAGAAATCCATATCGCTCCCCGTGCCGGATCTGAAGACCCGGCCTGCCACAAAAGAAAAAGGGCCTCGCCAATTGCTCGGCGAGGCCCTTGAGAGGTCGTTGTTCCGCTTCTGCCTAATCGAGGCGCAACAAGACCGGCCCGCCGAAGCAGGAGTGGTGGTGCCGGTGGAGATGCGCGAGACGGAACATCTACCCTGAGACTATTGCCTGGACGCCGTGGAAGTCAAGCGGGCGCTGGCGACGGACGCCTTGCCGTCGGGGCTGCGCTTGTCGCTGGCGCCCCACGCGGTGCCGCCGGCGTCGATGCCGATCGAGTTCGCGTCGCCCTGCGCGCCGCCGGTCGTGACGGTGTGTCCCAGCGCGCGCAGCTTCTGCACGAGCTCGTCGGTGGCGCCGACACGCTCGATGCTGACCGCGTCCGGCATCCACTGGTGATGCATGCGCGGGGCATCGACCGCCGCGCGGACGTTCATCCCGAATTCCGTGGCCGCGAGGATCACCGAGAACACGGTGTTGATGAT
>DAIUEK010000286.1:0-3386 GCA_036845165.1 Vicinamibacterales bacterium
TCTACCTGCGCGTCACGCCGCGTGGCATGACCGCGCCGCCGGCGCCGACGGCTCCTGCGGCCGCCCCCGATAAGAACGACAAAAACGACAAGGACAAGAAAAAGGACGGGAAGATGCCGCTCGCGTCTCCGGCCGCCCCCGCGCCCGCGTATCCGTACGAGGACGTGTCCTTCCTCGATCTGAAACCCGCCGCGGCCGGCCAGCCCCTTCGCCTCCAGCGCGGCATCGGTGTGCCCGCGGGCAGCTACGATCTCTACATCGTGCTGCACGAGCGTCCCGCGACGCCGGCGGCGGCCGGCGCGCCCCCCGCCGCCGCGACCGCGGGAAAGACGTCGGTCCTCAAGCAGCCGCTCGACGTGCCGAATTACGCGGCGGGCGAGTTCACCACGAGCACGGTGATTCTCGCGGAGCGCGTCGATCAGCTCACGACCCCCATCGCGCCGGATCAGCAGTCGGAGCATCCGTATGCGTTCGGGCAGACGGAGATCGTCATCTCCCCGGATCACAAGTTCAAGAAATCGCTGGAGCTCATCGTCCTGCTCCAGATCTACAACCCGATGATCACGCCCGAGAAGAAGTTCAACCTCGAGGCGACCTACACGTTCTATCGCCAGGATGCGGGCGCCGAGAAAAAGTTCAACAGCACCGAGCCGCAGATCTTCAGCTCGGATACGATGGGTGCGGGCTTCGACCCATCGGGCGACAGCAGCATCCAGGCCGGTCAGGGGGTGCCCCTCCAGAGTTTCCCCGAGGGGGCCTACCGGCTGGAAATCAAGATCACGGATAAACTGAACGCCAAGACCCTGACGCAGACCGTGAACTTTACGGTGACGCCGTAGCAGTGGACGCAGGGAGGAATCCATGACACGCCTGACCGGGCTTCTCGCGGCGGCGGCCGTCGGATTGACGGCTGGGTCGGTGTCCGCCCAGACGAACCCTGCCCGGACGACGTCCAGGCCGGTGTTCACGCCGGCGCTCCAGCGCCAGCAGGCGCGCGTCACCTCCGGCAGCATCCAGGGGATCGTGATCGACGATCGCGGCGGCCCGCTCGCCGGCGCGATGGTCTCCGCGCTCGGTCCGCTGCCGGCGATGGCCACGACCGACGCGCGCGGCCGCTTCGTCATCCATGCGTTGCCGAGCGGCGAGTACGTGCTCCGCGTCCACCTCCCGGGCTTCGCCTCCACGCGTCTCGACGGCGTGCGCGTCGGACCGGCAGCCTCCGTCATCGACAAAATCCAGATGCGCCGGCTCGACGACGGCACGCCGCCCGCCGTGCGCCCGATCCTGACCGCGGGCGTCGCGCTGCCCTCCGGTGACAACCCCACGGCAGACGAGGGGGACAACCACAGCGAGATCGCCTGGCGCCTTCGCCACATCAAGCGCAGCGTGCTGAAGCAGGACGGCGACGTCGTGTCGATCGCCGATGCGACCCGGGGAGTGGGCGATGCCGAGCCTGTGCCGGCGGGGACGTCATCCATCTTCGGCCGTGCGTTCGACAACGCCGCGAACATGGCCGCGTCCTTCTTCACCGCGACGCCGATTTCCGGCGAGGTCAACTTCCTGACGACATCGGCGCTCGGCGCAGGGGGACCGCTGATGTTCAGCGATTTCGTCCCGCGCGGCGTGACGTACATGTCGATCGGCGCCCCCGCCGCGTCCGGCCGCTGGGACGTGCGCGCGTCGATGAGCCAGTCCGACGTGTCCGCGTGGATTCTCGCGGGCTCATTCACGTCGCGCCTGGCCGAGAGCCATGCCTACGGCTTCGGCGTGTCTTACAGTACGCAGCAGTACCAGAACGCGCGCCCGCTGGCGCTCGGCGCCTCGACGGACGAGACCCGCAATGTCGGCGAGCTGTACGGCAGCGATCAGTGGACGGTATCGCCGACGTTCACCCTCGAATACGGCGCGCGGTACGCCCGGTACGACTACCTGCGCCAGCATTCGCTCCTCAGCCCGCGCATCGGGCTCACGCTCACGCCCTTCGATCGCACGCACGTCACCGCCAGCGTCGCGCAGCGCATGCTTGCGCCAGGCGCGGAAGAGTTCCTCCCGACGGCGACCGTCGGACCCTGGCTCCCGCCGGAGCGGACGTTCGCGCCGCTCGAAGGGGACAGCCTCCGCGTGGAGCGCGCGCGCCTGTTCGACATCGGGATCGATCACGAATTCGCCGGCGTCTACGTGCTCGGCGTGCGCCGTTTCCAGCAGCGCGTCGACAACCAGCTGACGACGCTGTTCGACCTTCCCGTGAGCGGCGGTCCGAATTCGCCGGGCCACTACGTCGTCGCGAGCGCCGGCGGGATCGACGCGGAAGGCTGGGCCGTCCGCCTGAGCAGCGCCCCCTCGCAGCGCGTGCGCGGGTCGGTGGACTACAGCGTCACGCGCGCGCACTGGGTGCAGCGCGGCGACATGGCGGCGATTGCCTTCTGGGCGCCGGCCGCGATCCGGCCGCAGAACGAAAACGTGCACGACCTGACGACCTCGCTCGAGACCGAAGTCTCACAGACCGCGACGCGCGTGTTCGTGCTGTACAAACTCAATAACGCGTTCGCGCGCGGCGACGACCCGACCCGTCCGCGCTTCGACTATCGCTTCGACGTGCAGGTGAACCAGGCGCTGCCGTTCATGCCGTTCAGCGGGACCGCGCGGTGGGAAGTGCTCGTCGGCCTCCGGAACCTGTTCCGCGATCCGAACGGCGGCGGGTCCATCTACGACGAACTCCTCGTCGTCCGTCCGCCCAAGCGCGTCGTCGGCGGTGTCCTGGTTAGGTTCTAGTTATTACTTCGCTCGGTGGGGCCCCTTTGACATTCCCCACCTCGCTGCGCGCTCGCGGTCGCCTGCGGCGACTTCCCTCCGGCGCTCGCTTGCGGCCGCAGGCGCTTTACGTCTCTACGCGATCTTGCTCTCCGCCTTGTACCTACGACTGTCGTCCGTACCGATCCTCCAACCGCACTACGTCCTGAAGCTCGGGGGTGGAAACCTCGAAGATATCGCAGTCGGTGATCGCCGTCATGCGATGCACCGTCTTCGGCGTCACCCGTACCGCCTCACCCGGCTTCATTTCGCGCTTTGTCAGCGGACCCCCTGCCGTTCCCTCATGGCCTTCCGCGATCTCGAACAGCATCCGTCCCGACCAGAGAAAGATCGTCTCGTCCTTCTGGTTGTGATACTGGAGGCTGAGGGCGTGGCCGGCGTTCACGTGTATCAGCTTGCCGACGTACCGGTCGGTCTTCGCCCAGTGCAACTCGTAGCCCCAGGGCTTCTCCACCTTGGTTATCTCACTCACTATCGCTCCTTATCGTGACAGAGGAGGTCACGAAGAAAGATGAACACAGAGTCACAGAGCTCACAGAGACGCACAAAGGCGGCCGTCAGGCGAGGCCGGCCTC
>DAIUEK010000287.1:0-3383 GCA_036845165.1 Vicinamibacterales bacterium
CGGCGGAACGATCGTCACCGTGACGCTGCCGATGCAGTAGCCGTCAGCGCCAACGGCGCGTCCACGAACTCGTGCTGCGGGTGACGGACGGTCAGCACCGGACACGGCGCCCGCCGCACGACCTTTTCGGTGATGCTGCCGAGCAGCATGTGCGTCACGCCTCCGCGGCCATGCGTGCCCATCACGATCAGATCGATGCGGTGCTCGCCGGCGTAGCGGAGAATCTCCGGGTACGGAGACGCGATCGTGCACACGGCCGTCGCGCGGGCGCGATCCTCGGCCGGGATCGCCTTCGCGAGCCGCAGCGCCGCTTCCTTCTGCCATTGGTCCACGACGTCCAGCAGGGGCACCGCGAACCCCTCCGCCGCCCACGGCTGCGTGGCGGGGTCCTGGATGACATGGAGCAGGTGCAGGGACGCGTCGAACTTCCGCGCGAGCTCGAGGCCGTAGCGCAGGGCGGCGTCCGAACACTCGCTGAAATCGAACGGCACGAGGATCGTCTTCAAGTTCATCACGGCGGCACCTCAGTAACGAATAGGGCGGCCGGCGGGCGCGGCCGGCCGGTCACCCACACGCACTCGCGCGTCCGCGACGATCGCGCCCGCAGACAGGACCATCACGGGGTTCAAGTCCATCTCCAGAATCTCGGGGCACGCATCGAGCAGCTGCGTGACGCGCACGAGCAGCCGGCAGAATGCCGCCTCATCCGCCGTGGGCGCCCCGCGGAATCCGCGCAGCCGCACGCGCCCCTTGACCTGTTCGAGCAGCGCGCGCGCGCCGGGCTCGGAGAGCGGGCACATCGCAAACGCCGTATCGTCCACTACGTCGACGAGCACGCCGCCGGTCCCGCACATCACGACCGGCCCGAACGCCGGGTCGTTGACGCCGCCGACGACCATCTCGACGCCGCCGCTCACCATGGGCTGCACGAGCACCGCATCGAGCCGGTCCGCCAGGTGCGAGGACATCGCGGCAAAGCCGTCGCGCACCGCCTGCTCCGACGCCAGGCCGAGCCTCACGCCTCCCACGTCACTCTTGTGCACGATGTCCTTGCCGACGGCCTTGATGACGACGGGCCATCCGGTGTCCACCGCGGCGGCGACGGCTTCGTCCGCGGTGCGGGCGGTTCGCGAGCGCACCACGGGAACGCCGGCCGCCTCGAGCAGCGCTTCGCATTCCGACGGAGACAACCAGCCGCCGCCCGCCGCACGTGCGGGTTCAATCAGCAGCCGTACGTTCGCACGTACGTCGTCGGGAAACGCGGCCGCCGCGTGCACGGGCCTGCGCAACCATTCGCCGTAGCGCGTCACGTGCGCGAGCGCGGTCGCGGCAGCTTCAGGGAACGCGAACGATGGCACGGGGGCCAGTTGCGGGCGCAGGCCCTGCGTGCCGAGAAAGGACGCCAGCACCGGCTTCGACACGCGGGCCGCGGCCTCCCGGATGGCCGCGGCCACGGCGTCGGCGTCCGTCACGAGGGGCGGAATGAAAATCGCGATGATGCTGTCGACCGACGGATCCGCCGCAACCGCCTCCAGCGCGCGGCGGTACTGCTCGGGCGTCGCCGAGGCGATCATGTCTACCGGATTGGTGACGCTGGCCGCCGGAGGCAGAAACGACCGCAGCCGCCGCTGCGTCGTGTCGCCGAGCACCGGGACGCGCAAGCCGCTCGCCTCGCACGCATCGGCGGCGAGAATCGCGGGGCCGCCCGCGTTGGTGACGATGGCGACGCGCCGTCCGCCCGGGACCGGCTGATGGGCCAGCACGGTGGCGACATCGAACAGCTCCTCGAGCGTGCGCGCGCGGATGACACCCGCTTCGCGCAGCATCGTGTCCACCAGGACGTCGCTCGTCGCGCGCGCGCCCGTATGCGAGGACGCCGCCCGCGCGCCGGCGTCTGAGTGCCCGGCCTTGACCGCCACGATGGGTTTGACACGACCGACGCGCCGCGCGATCTCGGCGAACTTCCGCGGGTTGCCGAAGCTCTCAAGGTAGAGAAGGATGACGTCGGTCCGCGGGTCCTCCGCCCAATATTGCAGCAGGTCGTTGCCCGACACGTCGGCCTTGTTGCCGATCGACGCGAAGGTGGAGATCCCGAGGTTGAGACGCCTGACATAGTCCAGGATCGCGAGCCCCAGCGCGCCGCTCTGCGTGGAGAACGCCACGCGCCCTTCCGGCGGATACACCGGAGAAAACGTCGCGTTCACGCGGAACCGTGGATCCGTGTTGATGATCCCCATGCAGTTGGGACCGACCAATCGGACGCCGGCCGCGCGGATCTTCTCGACGAGCGCCGATTGGAGCGCCTGCCCCGCCTCACCCACTTCGCCGAAGCCGGCACTGATGACGACCAGCGCCTTCACGCCTTTCTTCAGGCAGTCGTCGACGACCGCCGGCACCTGCGCGGCGGGCACGACGATGACGGCCAGGTCCACGTCACAGGGGATGGCGCCCACCGACGGGTAGGCCTTCACCCCGCCAATCGCGTCGGCCGTCGGGTGCACGGGCACCAGCACGCCGGTAAACCCGCTCTCGCGCAGATTGCGGAAGATCTCGGAGCCGATGCGGCCGGGCTCCCGATTGGCGCCCACGACCGCGATGCAGCGCGGCTCGAAGAACGGGCGCAGCGAGGCGGCCGCGGCGAGCTGCGCGCGATTCCCCGCCGCCGTTTCGAACGCCGGCGTCGACTCGAGCGCCAGCGACACGTGAAAGACGCCGTGGTCGAGTCCCTGCGTCAACGCGAATCCCGACTGGAGGAACACATCCATCATCGGCAGGTTGTCGCCCAGCACGTAGGCGTCGAACGCGCGGACGCCGCGGTCGCGGGCAATCTCGGCGAGCCGCTCCAGCAGCCGCGTCCCGAGTCCGCGGCCCTGCATCGCATCCGCGACGGCAAACGCCACCTCGGCGCGATCGCGGTGCGCTGGATCGCCGTAGTAGCCCGCGATGCCGCACAAGCCCTCGCCGCGCTCGGCGACCAGGACGACCTGCGAGTCGTGGTCGACGCTCACGATGCGGCGCGCCTGCGCGAGATCGAGACGTGGAACCGCCATAAAGCGGTAATACAGGCTTCGCTCGGACAAGTCGCCGAACAGCGCCAGCACGCGCGGCGCGTCGTCCTCACGGACGGCGCACAACCGCACGGTCGTTCCATCGCGAAGGACGACGTCGGATGCGAGATCGGCGGGATGCGGCGCGACAGCCATGACCATCGCAGGGAGCACGCGACAGGCCACCCGAAAAGTGCGGAATATCGACGCGTTTCGCAGGAGCCGCGATCCGGCTGCCGGAAAACCGGCACCGGATTCGCGTTGGCGGTCAGAAGATCGTCACGACCCCGTGCCCCGGCGGCAAGGAGCGGATGCGCGCGAGATGGCGATGAGTAC
>DAIUEK010000288.1:0-3382 GCA_036845165.1 Vicinamibacterales bacterium
GCATCCGCGCGCCGGCCTCGTCGCCGGGAAGAAGTAGCGAAGCTCCGCCTAAGACAGATTCCAAAGCGCACCGTAGAAACTTGCCTCACTTGTCACCACCCGGGCTTTGGAAAGTGTCTTGCGTCAGACCTGCTCGGCCACCTCTCGTCGTCCCTTGGGGAATTCGATCTTCAGCATCTTGATCTTGTAGTTGATCACGCGCGGGCTGATGGACAGCAGTTCCGCCGCATCCTTCTGCACCCAGTTCGACATCTTCAGCGCCTCGACGAGCGCGCGCCGCTCGATCTCTTCGAGGGGGATGCCGGCTGGGGGAATCCGCACGATCGACGGACCGTCCGAGTCCACCCCGGGCGTAATCGTCTCGCCCAGGCGCAGGTCGTCGAGGGTGATCAGGCTGCCCTCGGTGAGGAGGACCGCCCGCTCGATCGAGTTCTCGAGCTCCCTGATGTTGCCGGGCCAGTTGTACCGCAGCAGCAGCTTCAGCGCGTCCGGCCGGATGCCGTCCATCTTTCGCTTCAGCTCGGCCGAGAACCTCCGGACGAAGAACTCCGCGAGCGCAGGGATGTCGTCCTTCCGGTCTCGCAGCGGTGGCATGTCGATCGACACGACGTTGAGGCGGTAGTACAGGTCTTCGCGGAACTGGCCACTGGAGACCATCGTCGCGAGGTTCTTGTTGGTCGCCGCGATCAGACGAACGTCTACCTTCAACGTGCGGGTGCCGCCGAGGCGTTCGAACTCCTGTTCCTGGAGCACGCGCAGGATCTTCGCCTGCGTGTTCGCGCTCATGTCGCCCACTTCGTCGAGGAACAGGCTGCCGCCGTCGGCCTGCTCGAAGCGGCCGATCCGTTGCTTGTCGGCGCCGGTGAACGCGCCTCTCTCGTGGCCGAACAGCTCCGACTCGAGGAGGTTCTCCTGGAGCGCCGCGCAGTTGACGCGGACGAAATTGCGGGACGCGCGCAGCGAGTTGTGATGGATGGCGCCGGCGATCAACTCCTTGCCCGTCCCCGTCTCGCCGCGAATCAGCACGGTCGTGTTGCTCTTGGCCACCTTGCGGACGACGGTCAGCACCTTGGCCAGCGCGCCGCTGCTGCCGATGATGCGGTCGAATTCGTAGATGTCGTTCTGGGTGTGGCGGAGGTAGTCGAGTTCGTGGCGCATCCGCCGCAGCTCGAGCGCCTTCTCGATCTTGACCTCCATCTCCTCGATCTCGAACGGCTTCTGCACGAAGTCGAACGCGCCGCTCTTCATCGCCTCGACGGCCGTCGTAACCGAGCCGAAGGCGGTCATCAGGATGACGGCGGTTGACGGGTGGAGCGCCTTCGCCGTGCGCAGCACCTCGAGGCCGTCGCTGCCGCCCATCTTCAGGTCGCTCAGCACGATGTCGAAGAAACCGTCGTGCAGCCGGGCGATCGCGGCATTGCCGTTCGGCGCCTCTTCCGTGTCGTGGCCCGCCTCGGTCAGTGCCCGCGCCAGCCCGCGGCGCAGCGCGTCGTGGTCGTCAGCAATCAGTATTCGCCCCATACCTGTCCGCCTCTACTGCAGCCAGTCCTCGCCCGCGTTCATCGGCAGGGTGACGCGGAATCGCGTGCCCTGGCCGAGCGCGGTCGTCAAGTCGATGTGACCGTCGTGCGCGTCAACGATTTTCCGCACGATCGCCAGGCCGAGCCCCGACCCCTGCGGCTTGGTGGTGTAGAACGGGTTGAAGATGCGCTCGGCGATCTCCGGCGTCAGTCCAGGCCCGTCGTCCACCACGTCCACGACGAGCGTGGCGGCCGGGTCTCGTCCCCCGGGCATCGCCGCCGGTTCCTGGTACTCGACGCCCTGCGCCGCGGTGATCGCGATCGTGCCTTTTCCGTCCAGCGCCTCGAGCCCGTTGATCACCAGGTTGGCGAACAACTGGCACAGCTGGTAGTGATCGGCCTGGAACAGCGGCAACTGCTCCTGGATGTTCATCGTAACGTTGACGCCGCCACGATTCACCTTCCGCTCGGCCATCGTCACCGCGTCGTGCAGCACCTGCGCGATCGACGTCCGCTCCACCTGCAGCCGGATCGGCCGTACGAACTCGAGCACCTCGAGGACGATCGCGTTGGCGATCTTCACCTCGCTGATGATGTCGTTCAGCAGCGACTGCGCATCGGGCACGTCCGGGATCCGGCGGCGGAGCAGCCCGGCCATCACTTCGATGCCGGCCAGCGGGTTCTTCACCTCGTGCGCGATGGCTGCGGCCATCTCGCCGAGCGCAGCCAGCCGGTCGCGCAGGCGCTCGCGTTCCTCCATCTGCTCGACGAGCGTCAGATCCTTGAAGAAAACGGCGGCGCCTTCAGGCTGCCCCTTGTCGTCGAGGATGCGCGAGAGCGTGTAGCCGATCACCTTGCCCGACGGCTTCAGCCGCAACTCGGCGCGGTTCGGCAGGTGGGCGAGATCGAAGGCGGCCGACAGGATTCGGACGATGTCCGGCTGGCTCGACAGCACGTCGGACAGTTCGCGCCCGAGGTCGTCTGGACGCGGGGCGATGTCGAGGATGCGGTAGGCCACCTCGTTCATCGCGGCCATGCGTCCGTCGCGCGTGACGGCAAGCACGCCATTCCGCATGCCGAGCACGAGCTGCCGGAAGAATCGATCGCTGACCGAGGTGAACGGTTGGCTCGCCTCGCCTGCGGCAGCGGCGGCAGGCGGGTTGACGGCGGGCCTCCGGGAGCGGCCGGACGAGACGGCGGGCGAACGCCTTTTGGGACGGTCCGTCATGATGTCGGCAAGTTCCTTTTGACCGAGTGGCGGGGCCAGCGATTTCAATAGTGTAACTGTCGATCGGCTGGCTGCCAAGCTGTTTTGGCTCATGAGAAGATGAGCCGAGGCAAAGGACGTGCCCGCGATCGCCAGTGCGGATAGGCGTGGAAAACACTGAAAAACAGAGGACTTGACAGCTTTCGTTGTGGGGAGGGAGTGACGATTCTGTAAGTGGACAATCAAGTCCCGGAGGGAGAATCGGGCGACTGGGCTGGCGCCGCCTGTTCCTCCGACGTCTGCAGTTCTTCCCATTGGTGCATGAGGTCACCGACCTGCCACATCAGCCTCTGGTGGCGGTCGATGACTGGCTGCACGGCGGCACGGTCCTCGTAGAAACCGGGGCTCACCATCGTCGTCTCCAGTTCCTTGATCGACGACTCGCACCGGGCAATACGGTCTTCGAGGTCGACGACCTTCGCCCGGAACGCCTTGGCGGCCCGATCGCGGCGACGCGCCTCGATCTGGGCCTGGCGCCTGGCCTCGCGGTCGACCCCATCCGTCTTCCCGCCGTGCGCGGGCGACACGTGTCCCCCCGCCTTTCCGCCTCCAACCGAAGCCGCTCCCGCCGCCTTTCCGTCTAGCAGTGGCGAGG
>DAIUEK010000289.1:0-3377 GCA_036845165.1 Vicinamibacterales bacterium
TCAGCGCAGCTGACGCAGTACCTTGGCGGACTTGAGCTCCTTCTCCAGGTGGAGGGTGATCAGCCGCCGGTGGGCGGTCTCCAGCTCCCGGGCCGGCCCCGACTCGAGCGGGATCTCGCTCAGCGTCTCCGGGCTCGCGGCGGCGGCGCTGCGCAGGAACTTCAGCGCGTCGACCGACACCGTCGTCCCCCCGCCCACCGCGCAGCGCCGGCAGACGTAGTGCGTCTCCCGCGCCGGCATCACCGCCCCGCCGTCGAACGGTCCGCCGCACGCCGGGCAGGACGACAGCCGCGGATACACCCCCTGCAGCCGCAGGAGCCAGAACTCGAAGTAGCGCGCCAGGCGCTCGGTCGGGGCGCCGTCCGCAAAGGCATCGATCACCGACGACCCCAGCCGGTAGAGCCGTTCGTCCGCGTGCCCCTCCGGGGCCCACTCGTCGATCAACTCGGCGAAGTACTCCGCGTGCCCCAGCGCCGCCGCATCCTCGGCGTGCCGGGCGACGATGGCCAGCGGGCTCCGCTGCGGCTCGATGTAGTTGATGCGCACCAGATCGCGCAGTTCGCGCTCGTAGTAGGCCACCCCGGCGCGCGTCAGCGATTCCAGCGCGCCCGTGAACTTCGATTTCGCGCGCCTCGCGCCTTTCGCGACACCGCGCTTCTTGCCGCGGTCCCGCGTCAGGAACACGACAATCCGGTCCGCCTCGCCGAGTTTGTACGTGCGCAGGATCAGCGCATCGGAGGTGTAGACCGGCATCGGATGCCCACGTGATTCTATCTCGAGGGTTTCAGGAACCTGATGAACAGGGTGCCTCGGTCGTTCTCCCCGTCTGCCACAGGCCTCCGCGCCCTACTGGGTGAACAGCATCGCGAGCGTCAGGACGATCATTCCCACGGTGGTGACCCACGCCACGACGTTATAGCCCCTGGAGTTCACGTGATCGCCCATCAGCTCGCGATCGTTGACGAGACGCAGCATGAAGATGAGCACGAAGGGCAGCACCACCCCATTCACGACCTGCGAGAGGATCATGATCCGCACGAGCGGAAACCTCGGGATCAACAGGACGCCCGCGCCCGTGACGATGAGGACCGTATACAGCCAGTAGAATACCGGCGCCTCGTCGAACCGCTTGTCGAGCCCTGACTCGAGCCCGATGCCTTCGCACACGGCGTATGCGGTGGAGATCGGGAGGATGCAGGCCGCGAACAGAGAGGCGTTGAACAAGCCCGCGGCAAACAGCAGATAGGCGTATTCGCCGGCCAGCGGCCGCAGCGCCTGTGCGGCGTCGGCGGCATCGGCGATCTCGTGCCGCCCGTGGGCATACAGCGTCGCCGCGCAGGCGACGATGATGAACCAGGCCACCACGTCCGTGAAGAGGCAGCCCACGATCACATCCCACCTGGACGCGCGGTACTGCCGCGGCGTAATCCCCTTCTCGACGATGGACGCCTGAAGGTAAAACTGCATCCAGGGCGCGATCGTCGTTCCGACCAGCCCGATGATCATGTAGAGGTATTCGTGGTTGGTGATCGTGAACCCGGCGGGGCGTTCGACTGTGGAGATCGCGGCCGCGCGCCAGTTCGGGTGCGCCAGCACGCCGGCGATGATATACGCCACGTAAAAGCCCGAAGCCACCAGGAACACCTTCTCCATGCTGTCGTAGGTTCCACGCACGACGAGAACCCAGACGAGCGCGGCGGCGACCGGCACGATGATGTACTTGGAAATGCCGAACAGCTCGAGGCTGCTGGCGACACCGGCGAACTCCGCCACCACGTTTCCGAAGTTCGTGACCACGAGCGCCGCCATCAGCAGGAACGTCGCGCGGAATCCGAACTGCTCGCGAATGAGATCGCTCAAACCCTTGCCGGTCACCGCGCCCATGCGCGCGGCCATTTCCTGAATCACGATCAGCGCTATGGTGATCGGGATCATCGTCCACAGCAGGCTGTAGCCGAAGCGCGCGCCGGCCAGCGAGTACGTGTAGATTCCGCCCGCGTCGTTGTCGACGTTGGCGGTAATGATTCCAGGCCCCACCACGACCAGCACCAACAGGAGGCGCGTCTTCCACGATCTGAGGCGGGTCAACATCGGCGTCTCAGTCGGCCCCGCGCAGGACGTTAATCACGTCATCGGCGGTGATGATGCCGGCAAGCCGGCCGTGCTCGTCGACGACGGGAAGTGTGAGCAGGTTGTACTTGTCGAAGAGCTCGGCCACCTGATCGTCCGGGGTATCCGCCGGACAGCTGACGACCGGGTCGAGCGAGAGGGTACGAAGAATCGTACCCGAAGCCGCGACCACAGCCCTGGCCAGCGGGACGGCCCCCACCAGATCGCCTTCGGTATTGGTGAGGTAGATCGTCGCGAGCGCCTCCAGGCCGCCTTCGAAACGCCGAAGCGTCTCGATCATGGCGTCGACGGATGCCTCCGCGTGCATCGCCAGGTACTCCGTCGTCATGCGCCCCGCTGCCGTGCGCTCGCCAAACGAGAGCAGCTTTTGCACCTGCTGCCGCTCCTCGGGCTCCATCTCCTGGAGAATCGCGCCGGACTGATCCGCCGGCAGTTCACCCAGGAGGTCCGCGGCCGCGTCGGGACTCATCTCCTCGACGATGTCGGCGGCGCGATCGGAGTCGAGCGTCTCGACGATGGCGACCTGCGTCCGGCGATCGAGCTCCTCGAGCGTGGCCGCGGCGACTTCTTCGTCGAGCGTTTCGAATACGGCCTCGCGTTCAGCCGGCGCGAGATCCTCGACGATGTCCGCGATGTCGGCGGGATGGAGGGTCGAGAGCCCCTGATAGGCGATCTTGAGTTTCACGCGGCGGGCCGGATCGCTTTCGAGGAGATCGACGAAGTGCCATGGGATGACGCGCGACGGAATCCGCGCGAGCAGCTTTCTCAGGCTGTGTCGGGGCACCAGCCCGCTGGCGAGGCGCCTGACGGCCCCGCGAGCCCCGACATCGACACCGAGCACGGTAAGCATGAGCTCCTCCCCCTGCGGGCAGGCGTCGAGCTCCACGTCGTTCACGCGCACCAGTTTCCGTCCCTGGACGTCGATGATCTGCTGGTCCAGCAGATCTCGCTTGAGCAGGAGCAGGTTTTCCGTCGGCAGAGGGCAGACGTCGCCCGCCTGCGAGCGCAGGCGCAGCCTGCCGCCAATAATCGATGTGAGCGCCTGGGCCGCAATCACCCGATCCTCGCCGGCCGTGCGAACGACCAGATACGCGATGCGAGTCGGGTGGTCGAGCGGGATGACGGCCAGGTCCTGAAGGGTCCCGACAAGGCCACCCTCGGAATCGCCGACCGGACGGCCCAGCCATTCGGTCAGGGCCACGATCGAAATCATCGCGGCCGACTCGATACGGAATCGAGGACGACGT
>DAIUEK010000290.1:0-3375 GCA_036845165.1 Vicinamibacterales bacterium
GCTTTAGGCTTTGGGCTTTGGGCTTTAGGCTTTGGGGAAGTCTTCTTGCGCGCGAGTTTCTTGGCCATTGCGTGTGCTGTACTCCGCTTATGAAAAGATAAATACCGGGAACCGAGGGTCGAGGCGCGAGGAGCGAACCAACCGGGCGCTAGTCCGCATGTGGGGCAATTTCCGAAATGTCGGCGAGCTGCAGGACCAGGTCTCGCAGGTTGGCCATCAGTTGCAACCGCGCGCGCCGGACCGCCTGGTCCTCCGCCATCACCATGACGTCATCAAAAAACCTGGTGACGTCCGGCTGCAGATCCGCGAGGCGCATGAACGCGTCCAGATACCGCCGCTCCTTGCGTGCCTCGGCCACGAGGTGTGCGCTGCTCGCCGCATGGGCAATCAGCGGCTTCTCCGCCGGCTCGCCGGACGTCTTGCCATATTCCACCAGCTCCGGCCATGACATCTCGACCGCGACCCCCTTCGAGATGTTCTTGACGCGCTTGAAGAGTTCCGCGAGCTTCTGGAAGCGTTCCGACGTCCGAGACCGCCGGAGCCCATCCAGTCGCAGCAGGGCCTCGAGGGGATCCAGATCATCGAGCGACGTCTCGATCGGCACAATCGCGTTCCATTCGTCGAACGTGGCCCCGCGACGTTCGAGCAAATGCCTCACGCGCTCGGCGAAGAAGTAACGAAGGTGGATGGACCAGTCCTCCACGCCCCCAGCCGGTTCCTGCTGTCCGTAAGCGGCGAGCGCGCGAGCGACCAACGCACCCAGGGACACGTGGCCGGTGAGGCCAAGGGCGTCACGGTCGGCCAGGATCTTGACGACGCCCTGCGCGGCGCGCCGCAGGCCAAAGGGGTCACGCGATCCGGTGACCTTCTCTCCGACCCGGAACAATCCCACGACGGTGTCCAGCTTGTCCGCCAGCGAGACGGCCGCCCAGGTCCCGGCCGCCGCTCCGAGCTGCGCGCGCGACGGCGGCGCATCGGCTTCCACGCCGACCGGCAAGTAGTGGTAGTAAATCGCCTTCCAGACCTGCTCCGGCATCCCTTCTTCCCGAGCGTAGATGCCGCCCATCGTGCCCTGCAGCTCAGGGAACTCGAACACCATGTCTGTGGTGAGATCCGCCTTCGCCAGCCGGGCGGCTGTCGCTGCGTGCTCCGCCTCTGCGGCTGCGCCAAACGCGTCGATCACTATCGCGCGCGCCAGCTTCTCAATGCGCTCGGCCTTGTCGCGATAGCTGCCGAGCTTCTTGTGGAAGACGATCGTGTGCAGGCGCTCGAGGCGATCCTCGAGCTTGATCTTGCGGTCCGCGTCCCAGAAAAAGCGCGCGTCGCGCAGGCGCGCGGTCACGACGCGCTCCGCGTTCTTCGCGATCAGGCGCTCGTCCGAGGGCTGCGTGTTGACGACGGCGAGGAACGCCTCCTTCAGCCCGCCGGACTCGCTCAGGACCGGGAAGTAATGCTGGTGGTGCACCAGCGTGGTCGTAAGCACTTCCTGCGGAAGCTCGAGGAAGCCGCGCTCGAAGAAGCCGGCGACGACGCCGGGAAACTCGACCAGGTCCGCGACTTCGTCGACGAGCGCCGCCTGCTCGCGCAGGTGCACGCGTCCGCCCAGCTTGCGCGCCTTCGCCTCCAGCTCGCGCGCGATCCGATCGCGCCGCTCCGAATGCTCGAGGATGACGAAATGCTCGGGGAGTCTCGCGCGGTATTCGTCGAAGGTCCGCACCTTGACGGAGCGTCCCGCGCGGCCGCTCGTCGCGAGGAACCGGTGGCCATACGTCACGGCCCCGGTCGTGATCTCCTGGACCTGCGGGCCTGCCGCATTCGGCGTCCGCGAAATCGTGAAGGGGACGACGCGCCCGCCGTAGAGGTACAGCAGCCAGCGGATCGGGCGTCCGAAGACGAACGCCCCTTTGCCGTCCTCCAGCATCGCGTCCCAGTGCATCTGCTTGGGGAACGACAGATCGCGCAGCAGGGATCCGAGCAGTTCCGGCAGCGCATCGACGGTGCTCTTGCCCCGGTGATGCTTTTTCACCGCGAGGTACGTCCCCTTGGGCGTCTCGAGGCGCGTCATCGATTCGAACGGCACGCCCTGCTTCTTCGCGAAGCCGAGCGCGGCCGGCGTGGGCTCGCCGGCGGCGGTGAAGGCCGCCGAGACGGGCGGTCCCGTGATCGATTCGTCCAGATCTTCCTGGCGCTCCGGCATCCGTCCGACGCGCGCCGTCAGGCGCCGCGGCGTGCTGAAGCTCTCGACCGGTACGTCCGGCGTCAGCCGCATCTCGTTCAGGCGCGCCAGCAGCTTCTCGGACAGCTGCTTCGTCAGGCCCGGCAGCCAGGCGGCGGGGAGCTCTTCGACGCCGATTTCCAGCAAAAGTTCACGATCCATTGAGAACCCACGCGCCACGGCGTTCTTCACAAAGATCACTAAGGTACAAAGTCCACAAAGCTATTTATTCTCCTTAGGGATCTTCGTATCTTTGTGATCTTCGTGATGAGCCGCCGGCCGCTCGTCATCGACGCCTGCCCAGCGTTTCGCGATCGCCACCGCCAGCTGGCGTACCCGGAGGATGTAGGACATCCGCTCGGTGACGCCGATGCCGCCGCTCGCGTCCATCAGGTTGAACATGTGCGAGCACTTCAGGCAGTAATCGAGCGCCGGCAGCACGAGATCGGATCGCAGCAGCGTCTGCGAGAGCACGGAGTACTGCTCGAACAGCTCGCGGTGGATGCGATGGAGCTCGGCCTTCGGCATGTCCACCTGGCCGAACGCGTACTTCGACTGCTCGACCTCGTCGCGATGCCGGACGTCGCGGTACGTCACCCCCGCGGTCCACTCGAGATCGAACACGTTGTCCACGTCCTGCAATGCCATCGCGAAGCGCTCGAGCCCGTACGTCAACTCGACGGAAATCGGCGACAGATCGATCCCGCCGGCCTGCTGGAAGTAGGTGAACTGCGTAATCTCCTGGCCGTCGAACAGGACCTGCCACCCGATCCCCCACGCGCCCAGCGTAGGGGATTCCCAGTTGTCCTCCTCGAAGCGGATGTCGTGGGCCCGCAGATCGATCCCGCAGGCTTCGAGGCTCTGCAGATACAGCTGCTGGACCTCGTCGGGGGCCGGCTTCAGGACGACCTGGAACTGGTGGTGCTTGAACAGGCGGTTCGGGTTCTCGCCGAAGCGGCCGTCGGCCGGACGCCGCGACGGCTGGACGTAGGCCACGTGCCAATGGTCGGGCCCGAGCACCCGCAGGAAGGTCTCGGGGTGCATGGTCCCCGCGCCCATCTCGATGTCCAGGGGTTGCTGAAGGAGGCAGCCTCGGGTCGCCCAGAACTCGGACAGCTTGAAGATCAGTTGTTGAAGCGTCACGCGATCTAGCGATTATA
>DAIUEK010000291.1:0-3329 GCA_036845165.1 Vicinamibacterales bacterium
GCGTTCATGGCGCCGACGGAAATCCTGGCGGAGCAGCACTTCTTCAACATCCGCCGCTTGCTGGAGCGGTCGCGCTTCCGCATGACGCTCCTGACCGGCGGCACGCCGGCGAAGAAGCGTCGCGAAGCGCTCGCGGAGCTCTCGGGCGGCTCGATCCAGATGGTGATCGGGACGCACGCCCTCGTCCAGGAGGACGTCGCGTTGCGCGAGCTGGGGCTCGCGATCATCGACGAGCAGCACCGCTTCGGCGTCCTGCAGCGCGCGACGCTTCGGGCGAAAGGGCTGCACCCCGACGTCCTCGTGATGACCGCGACGCCGATTCCGCGGACGCTCGCCCTGACGACGTATGGCGACCTGGATGTGTCCGTGATGCGCGAGATGCCGCCGGGACGCCAGCCGATCGCGACGACTGCGCGGCCCGAATCGCGCCGGGACGAGATCTACGCGTTCGTCCGCCGCGAGATCGAGCAAGGACGGCAGGCCTACATCGTCTATCCGCTCGTCGAGGAGTCCGCGAAGGTGGACCTGAAGGCGGCGACCGAGATGGCGGACCACCTGTCGCAGGACGTCTTTCCGGAGTTCCGCGTCGCGCTGCTGCACGGGCGCCTGAAGGAGGACGCCAAGGACCGCGTCATGGGCGCGTTTGTCCGCGGCGAGTTCGACATCCTCGTGTCGACCACCGTCATCGAGGTCGGCGTCGACGTGCCGAACGCCACGGTGATGGTCATCGAGCACGCGGAGCGGTTCGGCCTGTCCCAGCTGCACCAGCTGCGTGGGAGGGTCGGCCGCGGCGCGCACAAGTCCTCCTGCGTCCTCCTGTATCAATACCCGATCACCGACCAGGGGCGCGATCGCCTGAAGGCGCTGACCGACACGACGGACGGATTCGAGATCGCGGAGCGGGACCTCCAGCTGCGCGGGCCGGGGGACTTCTTCGGCACCCGCCAGTCGGGCATGCCCACGCTGCGCGTCGGCGATCTCCTGCGCGATCACGCCCTGATGGAAGAGGCGCGGCGCGAGGCCATCGCCGCGCTCGACGATCCGGACCAGGCGGCCGCCCTGACCGCGCTCGTGGATACCGGCTGGGAGCAGCGCTTCGGCTTGGTGGGGGTTGGATAAGTGCCAAGTGCGAAGTGCCAAGTGCGAGCGCTGAGTGCGAATCGTAGCTGGTGAGTTCCGCGGGCGTCAGTTGACGTCGCCGACCTGGGAGGGGCTGCGGCCGACCTCGGATCGGCTGCGCGAAACGCTGTTCGACATCCTGGGGCCGTCCGTGCGGGGCGCGCGCGTGCTCGACGGCTTTGCGGGCACGGGCGCGATCGGGATCGAGGCGCTCAGCCGGGGGGCGGCGCACGTGACGTTCGTGGAGAAAGACCCGCGCGCGGTCGAGCTCATCGAGGCAAACCTGGAGGCGCTCGGCCTCGGGCGGGGCAGCGCCCGTGAAGGGGAGCATGCTATTATCCGCGCAGGATTTGCGGACGTCGCGCGACGCTGGCCGGATGGGGAATTCGACCTGATCGTGCTCGATCCGCCGTACGCAGACACCGCTCTGCCGGATGCCATTGGTGCGGCGCACCCCCTGGTCACAGCGGGGACGCGCCTGATCATCGAGCATGCGACACGGCACGCGCCACCCGCGGAGCAGTCGGGCCTCCGGCTGCAGCGCACAGTGAAGGCCGGCGACAGCAGCCTCTCCTTTTATGAATGTTGACACGCTCGCCGTCTACCCCGGATCGTTCGACCCGTTGACCAACGGGCACGTCGACATCATCTCGCGCGGGTCGCGTGTCTTCGATCGCATCATCGTCGCGATCCTGCTGAACGTCGAGAAGGCGCCGCTCTTTACGGTCGCCGAGCGGGTCGAGATCGCGCGCGAGGTGTTCGCGAAATATCCCAATGTCGAGGTGGACACCTTCGACGGGCTGCTCGTCGAGTACGCCCGGCGCCGGCAGGCGGGCGTGATCGTGCGGGGGCTGCGCGCGATTTCCGACTTCGAATACGAAATGCAGATGGCGTTGATGAACCGGCACCTCAATCCCGAGGTCGAAACGGTGTTCATGATGCCGGCCGTACCGTACACCTACGTCAGCTCGCGCCTCGTCAAGGAAGTCGTCGCGCTCGGCGGCTCCGTGACCACGCTCGTGCCGTCCCTTGTCGAGGACCGCCTGCGCGAGAAGAAGCTGGGCCGCGGGACCCTGAAGGCCTAGAGATGCATCTCTCCGCACGATCCGGCCGCATCGCTGTCTCGCCGACCATGAAAGTGGCCGCGGACGCGATGAAGCTGAAAGCGCAGGGGGTCGACATCGTCGATTTCGGCGCGGGCGAGCCCGACTTCCCGACGCCGGATCACATCAAGGCCGCGGCGCACCGCGCGATCGACGCGAACTTCACGAAGTACACCAACAACTCCGGCACCGAGGATCTCAAGCGCGCCATCGTCGAGCGCTACAAGATCGACAACGGCGCGGATTACCTGCCGTCGGAAGTGATCGTCTCGGCAGGCGGAAAGCAGGCGCTCTTCAACAGCGCGCTGGCGCTCTTCGGTCCCGGCGACGAGGTGATCACCCACATGCCGGGCTGGCCGACGCTCATCGAGCAGATCAAGCTGGCCGAAGCGACGCCGGTCATCGTTCGCTCGCACGCGGAAGACGGCTTCCGGCTCAGGGCGGACACGCTCATCGCGGCGTTCACGCCGCGCACGCGCGGGATCATCATCAACTCTCCGGACAATCCGACGGGGGCCGTCATCGCGGAGGGGGACCTGGAAGCCGTGGCGAAGGAGGCCGCTCGCCGCGGGATCTGGATCCTGCTGGATCTCTGCTACGACAAGCTCATTTACGATCCCGTCCCGCACAACCTCATCGGCGTCCTGGCGCGCCACAACCGCGATCGATCCGTCCTGTGCGGGTCGGCGTCGAAGGTCTATGCGATGACGGGGTGGCGGTGCGGCTGGGCCGTGGGTCCGACGGCCCTGGTGAGCGCGTGCAACGCCATCCAGAGCCACTCGACGTCGAACGTCTGCTCGATCACGCAGAAGGCCGTGGAGGCGGCGCTGCGCGGACCGCAGGAGTGCGTCACCGAGATGCTCGACGAGTATCGTCGGCGGCGCGACAGCCTTTTCTCGTGGCTCTCCGCGGAGCCGCGCATCGGCTTGCGCAAACCATCAGGTGCGTTCTACATGTTTCCGGACGTCTCCGAGTTCCTGTCACCCGAGGGCTACCGCACGTCCGCCGAGCTCGCCACGGCGCTCCTGAAGGACGCCCGGGTGGCGCTCACCCCCGGCGAGGCGTTCGACGCTCCCGGCTTTCTGCGCATCTCGTACGCCACATCCA
>DAIUEK010000292.1:0-3310 GCA_036845165.1 Vicinamibacterales bacterium
CGTAGCGCGCGAGATCCGCGGCGCTGATGATCAGGTAATCCGCCCGCTGGCGGTACCAGTCGAGGCCGTGATCGAGCAGCTGCTCAGTTCCCGCCACCTTGAATCCGGCCGTGTCCAGGTAGGTCGGCCCGCTGTTCTCGACAGCGACGCGGCTCCCTTTGGGCGTGTTGCTCCGGAGCCAGTCCGTCGCCATCGCGCGCGTGTCCGGTCGCTTGAGCTGATCCAGCCAATGCACCGTGTCCACGGCCGCCCCCAGCGTCAGCCCGATCCACATGATCGCGAGGAGCCCGCGCTGGGCCGCCGGCTTCGCGAGGAGCGGGAACCGCTTGAGGACGCGGACGGCCTCCAGCGCGGCGACCGATGTGAACAGGCACAGCGGCGGAAGCAGCGGGAGCGCGTAACGGCCGAAGACGTGGGAATGCGTCGACAGCACATAAAAGTACGCGATGGTAAACAGGATGACCGGTGTCCAGCGGGCCCGCGCGCTGCCGCGCCAGAGCAGGAGGACCATCCCGGCGACCGCGAGGGGGACCCAGAACCTCCCCGCCATCGACAGGTGTTTCACGTATAACAGCCAGGCCGGATCCCCGCCGGCCGCCGGCGTCGCAAAGCGCGAGAACTGCGCCGCGAACCCGTCGAGAAACGCCGGCAGGTCGAGGATCGTGTAGGGCGCGCCGACGAAGAACCCGAGTGCCGCCGCGCCGACCATCGCGCCGAGCGTCCGCAGGCGATCCGGCGATCGCCGCTCGTGCAGCACCCACGCGGCCGCCACCGCGACGAGCGCGACCCCGCCGGTGTACTTGGCCGCCGCCGCGAGACCGCAGGCCGCCCCCGCCCACGCATACGCGCGCACCGTGCCCAGGCGAGCCGCGCGCACCCCCAGCCAGATCGCGAGCGTCGTCAGCGCCGTCATCGGCACGTCGGTCAGGATGTAATGCGACTCGCGAACGTGGATCGGTCGGACCGCCAGTTGCGCCGCGGCGACGAGCGCCACGCGGCGCGACGACAGCTCGGTGCCGAGCCGGTAGGTCAGCCAGACCGTGGCGACGCCCATCATCGCGGCGGCAAACCGCCCCGCCATGTAGATCGCCGTGATCGAGAACCCATCGAGCGACGCCCACTCCCCCTTCAGCGCCCCCCACAGGAACCGCGCGATCGCCACGACCGCGTGGACGTAGATGACCAGCGTCGGATAGTCGAAGATGTGCGGGTTCCAGTCTCCCGTGCGCAGAATGCGGATCGCCCGATCGACGATCTGCGGCTCGTCAATGCCGACGGCATGAGGCACGCCCGCCCCGAGGTACCACAGGCGCGCCGCCGCGGCGACCGCCAGGATCAGCGCAAGAGCCGACAACTCGGGAAGGCGGCGGGAGGCGACAGGGCGGTCCGGAGACATGCAGGGTGCACGGCTACGATACCACCCTGTTGCACTATGATCCCGTGATGGCGCACGCCTTCACCATCGGCGTTGAGGAGGAGTTCCAGATCGTGGATCCCGACACCTGGGAGCTGCGGTCGCACGTCTCCGAGCTGCTGGCGTCGAGCCGCCCCTCGCTCGGCGACCAGATCAAGCGCGAGCTCCACCAGTCGATCGTCGAGGTGGGCACCAAGATCTGCGCCGACGTCAACGAACTGGACCGCGAGGTCGTCCACATTCGCCGCGAGCTCTCGCAGAGCGCCGAGCGGGTCGGCCTCCGGATCGCGGCCGCGGGCACCCATCCCTTCTCCGCCTGGAAGGACCAGATCCTGTCCCCGGGCGCGCGCTACGAGAACATCGTCGAGGAGCTGCAGCAGCTCGCGCGATCGCTGCTGATTTTCGGCCTGCACATCCACGTCGCCGTGCCGGACAAGGCGAGCGTGATCGAGCTCCTGAACGAGGCGCGCTACTTTCTTCCGCACCTGCTGGCGCTGTCCACCAGCTCCCCCTTCTGGCAGGGGCGCGACACCGGGTTGAAGTCCTACCGCACGACGGTCTTCCGCCGTTTTCCGCGCAGCGGCATTCCCGACGAGTTCGGGTCCTGGAGCGAGTACGAGGAATATCTGAACCTGCTCGTCGAGCTGCACTGCATCGATGACGGGAAAAAGGTGTGGTGGGATCTGCGGCCGCATCCGGTGTTCGGGACGCTCGAATTCCGCGTGTGCGACGTGCCGACGTCCCCCCGCGTGACCGTCGCGCTCGCGGCGCTCGCCCAGGCGATCGTCGTGAAGCTGTATCGCCTGCGCCGGAGCAACCTCGGGTTCCGCGTCTATCCGCGCGCGCTGGTCGAGGAGAACAAGTGGCGCGCCGCGCGGTACGGCATCGACGGGCGCCTGATCGACTTCGGCAAGCGCACGGAAGTGCCGATGCGCGAGCTCGCCGTCGAGCTGCTCGAGTTCGTGGACGACGTGGTCGACGAGCTGGGCAGCCGGAAGGCGCTGGAATACGTGCACACGATCCTCGCCGAGGGGACGAGCGCGGATCGGCAGCTCGAGGTGTACAGGCAGACCGGCGACCTGCGCGCGGTCGTTCGCTGGGTGGTCGAGGAAACCCGCGCGGGGCACGGGGCGCTCTCGTGAAAGTCGGGCTGCTCTGCGGGCGGGAGTCCGCGTTTCCCCCCGCCTTCATCGATCGGGTGAACACGGCCGGGCGTCCGCACGGCATTACCGCGGAGATGGTGACGCTCACCGGGACGAAGATGGGCGAGCCGTCCGCGTATCGCGTGATCGTCGATCGGATCTCCCACGAGGTCGAGTACTACCGCGCGTTCCTCAAGCACGCCGTCCTCGAGGGCGCCTACGTCATCAACAACCCGTTCTGGTGGACGGCCGACGACAAGTTCTTCAACTACGCGGTTGCCCGGCGCGTCGGCGTCGCGGTGCCGAAGACGGTCGTGCTGCCGCAGAAGTCCTATCCCGAGGGGATCGACCTCACGGCGGAATCGCTCGCCAACCTGGGCTATCCGATCGACTGGGACGGCCTGCTCGACTACGTCGGCCGACCCGCCATCCTCAAGCCCTTCTCGGGCGGCGGCTGGAAGCACGTCTACAAGGTGCAGAACAGGGAAGAACTGCTCGCCGCGTACGACGTGACCGGGCCGACCTGCATGACGCTCCAGCAGTTCATCAACTTCGACCAGTACGTGCGCTGCTTCACGTTCGGCAAGATGGACATCACGCCGGTCCGGTACGACGTGCAGGAACGCCGATACCTCGTCGAACACGACTATCTCTCCTCCGAGCTCGGCGCGCGCATCGTCCGCGACGCGCAGACGCTGAATACCGCGCTCGGTTACGAGATGAACACGATCGAGTTCGCGGTGCAGGACGGCGT
>DAIUEK010000293.1:0-3306 GCA_036845165.1 Vicinamibacterales bacterium
GTCATCAACGATAGCGACGTAAGGTTTTTTCATCTTGTATTAAGAGGCTACACAAAAGGGCCAAGTGAGCATTTCGCTTCCCACACCATTCAAGAGTTGTACCTCAACAGAATGGTTTTCGCACCCGGAGGAAGAAAAATGGGTAGCCAGATGCCGTTTTCCGCTGCTCAGTGCGAACCGCAAACGGCTAACCGCTAACGGCTAGAGCGATTCGCGCGCCTGCCTTGCGACCATCGGGCGCACCCCAGATGCGGCCGCCGTGCGCCTCGATGATCCGGCGCGCGATGGGGAGGATGAGGCCGGAGCCTCCGCGCCACTCATCGAACCGCTCGCGCCGGAGCGATTTGATGACGGACGAAAAGGCCTGCGTGAGACGCACGGGGTCCGCTTCGATGGGGGCCGCGTCCCCGTCGAGCTGGAGGTCCACGGCGACCTCGCGATCCGGCAAGGGCGGCAATTGCTCCACGGCGTGGCGCAGCGCCGCGTGCAGGTCGGTCTTCTGCCGGGTGAGCGGGGCGGTGCCCCCTTCGAGATTGGACAGGTCGCTGACTTCGGTCAGCAGACCCGTGAGGCGCCCGCACGATTTCTCCGCCTCCTCGAGCAGGCGCCGCTGCTGGTCGCTCAGCGGGCCGGCGCGTTCCTTGAGGAGCATCCGGATGTAGCCCGCGACGACCGTCATGGGGGTCCGGAACTCGTGGACCGAGAGGGACAGGAGTTTCGCCCAGCGTGGGTCTACCGGGACCTCGGACATTCCTCATCTTAGCCATGGTTCGCGCAGATAACACGGAAGGAATGGATGGCGGGGCTCTGGTGTTCCATAATGCAGGGAGATCCATGCTCATCAGGAACGCGTCCGACATCGGCTCGTCCGAGATCACCGACGAGCGCCTTTACCTCAGGCGCCGGGAGTTCATCCAGCTGGGCGCGGGGCTGATGGGGGCCGCGGCCGGCGGCATGCTGGCGGCCTGCGGCAGCAGCGCGCTCGACGCCGCGCCGTCGGCGCCGCCCAATGCCGCGCCGCAGACGGCGATCGCCAACATCACCAGGAAGATGGTGACGACCACCGAGCCCGTCAACAAATTCGAGGAAATCACCGGCTACAACAACTACTACGAGTTCGGCACCGGCAAGTCGGACCCGGCGAAGTACGCCGGCTCGCTGAAGACGACCCCGTGGACGGTGAAGATCGACGGTCTCTGCAACAAACCGGGGAACTACGCGCTGGACGATCTCATCAAGACCGCGGACCTGGAAGAGCGCGTCTACCGCCACCGCTGCGTCGAGGCCTGGTCGATGGTGATTCCCTGGGTCGGCATTCCGCTCGCCGCGGTCATCAAACGCGCGGATCCGACCCCGAAGGCCACGTTCGTCGAAATGCAGACCGTCCTCCGCCCGAACGAGATGCCGGGGCTCGCGTCCGGCGGCCTGGACTGGCCCTACACCGAGGGGCTCCGCATGGACGAAGCGACGAATCCGCTCGCGTTCCTCGCCGTCGGCCTGTATGGCAAGACGCTGATGAACCAGAACGGCGCGCCCATCCGCCTGGTCGTCCCCTGGAAGTACGGGTTCAAAAACGTCAAGTCGATCGTCCACATCCGCTTCGTGGACAAGATGCCGCACACCGCGTGGAACGACGCCAACCCGGGTGAGTACGGGTTCTACTCCAACGTAAACCCGAACGTCGATCACCCGCGATGGAGCCAGGCGACCGAGCGCCGCATCCCGAGCTACTTCAAGACGACGAAGACGCTCATGTTCAACGGCTACGCTGACGAGGTCGCGTCGATGTACGCCGGCATGGACCTAAAGAAGTTCTACTGAGCTTGGCGAAGCGCTGGGTCAAGATCCCCGTCTTCCTTCTCGCCCTCGTGCCCGTGGCGCTGCTCGTTCGCGGCATGCTGACCGGGAATCTCGGCGTCAATCCCGCCGAGACGATTCAGCTGCAGGCCGGGCGCTGGGCGCTGAAGTTCCTGTTGATCAGTCTCGCCGTCACGCCTGTCCGCCGCCTCACCGGCTGGAACATCGTCATCCAGTACCGGCGGATGCTCGGGCTGTTCGCGTTCTTCTACGCGACCCTCCACGTCGCGTCGTACATCGTCCTCGACCAGTACTTCGCGCTGGACGCGATGATGGCCGACATCGTCAAGCGCCCCTTCATCACGGTCGGCTTCACCGCCTTCGTGCTGATGGCGCCGCTCGCCCTCACGTCGACGAAGGGATGGATTCGCCGCCTCGGCCGCCGCTGGCAACTGCTGCACCGGCTGATCTACGTGTCCGCGATTTGCGCGGTCGTGCACTTCGCCTGGAAGGTCAAGGTGTTGACCGGCGACCCCGTCATCTACGCGGCCGTCCTCACGCTCCTCCTCGGCTTCCGCATCGTCTGGGCGCTTCGGAACGACCTAATCCGGCCCCCGTCCGGACCCGGGCGGCTGTCGCTTCGGTGAACCAGGCGCCAGCTCAACCCCGGAATGTGCCACTTCGCTGAAAGTCCCTGATTTTGTAAGGACTTGCAGCTATTCTTGCGCCCATGCACAAGCCTATCAAGTACGTTGAGAAGGGCATCACCGTCGCCGCCAAGGGGGCGTGGGCCATCTTCGACACCCTCAACAGCATCAAGCCGAACGCGTCGTTCACGCCGAAGTGGTCCGAGCTCCCTTTGCAGAAGTCGTGGCAGAAGGTGAAGCCGCCCCTGGGCTGGCCGCGTGAGACCGACTCGCTCTGCCCGAACTGCGTGCGCGAAGCGCGCCAGTCGATCGTCGACGGCAAGCAGGACTACAAGATCCTCCTCAACGAGAAGGTCGGCGAGATCAAGGCGACCATTACGGAAAAGGATGGCAAGATCGTCATGATCAAGGACTGCCCGATCCACGGGCACTTCGAAGACGTCATGGCGATGGACCCGGCGTTTTTCAAGCACCTCGAAGAGGTGTTCCCCGGCAGCGACATCCGGTCGCACGCCGACGAGAAGCTCCACAACCACGGCAGCAGCACCATCAAGTACGGCCGCGGCTCGGTCCTCACGATCGACCTGACGAACCGCTGCAACATGATGTGCGACCCGTGCTTCATGGACGCGAACCAGGTCGGCTTCGTCCACGAGCTCTCGTGGGAAGAAATCAAGACGATGCTGGACAACGCCATCACGCTGAAGCCGAAGCGCCAGATGTCGGTCCAGTTCTCGGGCGGCGAGCCGACGATGTCGCCGTACTTCCTCGACGCGGTGCGCTACGCGAAGAAGGTCGGCTACAACTCGGTGCAGGCGGCCACCAACGGGATCGAGTTCGCGAAGAGCAAGGAATTCGCGAA
>DAIUEK010000294.1:0-3305 GCA_036845165.1 Vicinamibacterales bacterium
CTGGGCGTGGGGCTCGAGGTCGTGGCGCGGAACACGCTCGAAGAAGTGGCGCCGCCGCTCGCGGCGCTCGGCGCGGTCGTCATCGCGCTCGGCGTCGGATTCCTCGTATCCGCGTTCCTCGCTTACATGCTGTCGCGCCGCTTCGGGCTCTTCAACAGCCCGGGCGAGACTCCGGAGCCCCGTGGCTGACGTGACATTCATTGACGTCCGGCGCCTGCAGGACAGCCCTGCCGACGCCGCGACCGCCGATGTTGCACTCGCCATGGACGAAGAGGCGTTCCGCGCGTTCTACGACCGGACGGCCGGTGCGCTCTGGGGATATCTTTCGCGCATCAGCGGCGACCGCCAGGTCGCCGACGACCTGTTGCAGGAGTCCTACTACCGGCTGCTGAAGTCGGGCACACCCTTCGACAGCGAAGCCCACCGCCGGAACTGCCTGTATCGCATCGCGACGAATCTCGTGCGGGACGCAAAGCGCGGCCCGCGCCCCCTGTTCGACGCTGGCGTCGAGATGGCGGACGTGCCGGCCCCCGAGGGGCCCGTCGACGCGGAAGGCCGGGCCGACGTGCGCCGCGCGCTCGGCCGCCTCAAACCGCGCGAGCGCGCGCTGCTCTGGCTCGCGTACGCGCAGGGATCCACGCATAGCGAAATCGCGGACGTGCTCGGACTCAAAAGGACAAGCATCAAGATGCTGCTCTTCCGCGCGCGGCGCAAGCTCGCCGCCACGCTGCAGCGATAGGTGAACACGTGACACCAGGGAGTCGGCGCAACGAATCGGAACTGACCGACGCGCAGATCGAGGCCATCGTCTCGAAGGCGCTCGCGGCGGAAGCCTCGATGGCGCGCGCCGAGGCGACGCCGCCGTCATCGGCGATCGTGTGGTGGCGCGCGCAGATGCGCGCGCGACAAGAAGCCGCCCTCGTCGCGGATCGCCCGATCACCGTCGTCCACGCGCTGGCGATCGCGTGCGGCGCCGGGCTGGCACTGAGCCTGATCGGGACGGCGATTGCGGGCGTGCGCGGATCGGCCGGCTGGCTGTCGGACGTGTATCACTCGCTGTCGGCCGCCGCGGCGCCGTTGGCGTCGATCGATCTCTCCAGCCCCTGGGTCACGCTGCCAATGACGGCCATGCTGGTCTCGGTTCTCGTCGCGTCAGTGGCCGCGTACTTTATCTTCGCCGACGAGTAATTCGTTCCCCGTCCCCTCACTGACGGCTCATCAACGGACACTGGTAGTAGTTGCCATCCCGGCGATAGCCTTGATGGTGAGGTTCCCGGAAATGCTTTCAGGCCGCGTGCTTCTGCCTCTTGGTGTGTTCGCCATTTCCTTGCAGATCGCGTCGGGCGCGTCCGCGCAGACGGCCACGACGCCGACGACGCCTCAACAGGTGCCCACGGTCAAGGAACAGGTGGAGGTGGTCGCCACCCGCATCCCTGAAGCGCCGCACGAGGTGCCGGCGTCAGTCGAGGTAATCGACGGCGAGACGCTCCGCGCGATCGGCGCCACGAACATCCGTGAGGCCCTCGCGATGGCGGCCGGCGTCGAGGTCGGCCCTGGAGGCGACGCCGGTCCGGCCGGCGCGGTGCCGGAATTCTGGGGCCTGCGCGAGTTCGACGCCTTCCTTCTGGTCGTGGACGATATCCCCTGGGGTGGCGCGTTCAACCCGGCGCTTGCCACGCTCAACCTGCGCGACGTCGAACGGATTGAGATCCTCCGCGGATCCGCGCCGGTCACGTACGGAGCGACCTCCTTCGTCGGCGTGATTCACGTCGTCCACAAGCCGGCCGCGGCCGACAGGAGTTATCTCTCGCTTCGCGGGGGAGTCTTCAAGAGCGGCGGCGCCGCGATCGATATCGCGATTCCTTCGTCAGGAGCATGGAAGTCGCGCCTGAGCGCGGATGTCGATCGGCAGGGCTTCAAGGACGACCGCACATCGTTTGTCCGCGGACACGCCAATTACCGCGGCGCGCGCGTGGGGTCGGATCGCAAGACGTGGCTGTCCGCCGACCTCAACTGGCTCACGCAGAATCCGGCCAGTCCGCACGTGCGCGACGGCGCGGCGCTCACGACGGCGACGCCGCTCGACGCGAACTACAATCCGGCGAACGCGTTTCTCGACGACACGCGCCTCAGCGTGGCCTCGGGTTTCGAGCGGCCGGTCGGCGGTGGCGCGACGTGGAGTCTGACGGGGTCGTACTCACACTCCGGCCAGCGCATCATGCGGGGGTTTCTGACCGACCTCTCCAACACACCCAACAACGCCACCGGCTTCCGCGAGAATATCGATATCAATGACATCTACGTCGACAGCCACGTCGTGACGGCGGAAAAGTCGCACGTCCGGTTCGTCGCCGGAGGGGACTTTCTGTTCGGCAACGGTGAAGGCCGCGGCGCAGTGTTCACGTACACGACGCCGCTCGTTGGAAGCGCCCCGAGCGTGATCGAACCGTCCACCCTGGACCGGGACTCCGGCAGCCGCCGTTCGTTCTTTGGAGGGTACGTGTCCGCGGAGTGGACGCCGACCGAGCGGCTGCATTTCTCGACAGGACTCCGCCTGAACGCGACCGTCGAACGGCACGGAGAAGGCGCGTCGACGACGCACGCGCGTCCCGCGGCGAGCCTGGGCGCGATCGTCGACCTGTGGCGCCGTGGCGCGGACCACGTCAAGCTGTTCGGCAACTACCGCGACACGTTCAAACCGGCCGCGTTTGATTTCTCCCTGGCCGAGAACGAAGGCGTACTCAAACCGGAGACGGCGCGCAGCTACGAGGGAGGCGTGAAAGCCCGCGCCGCCGGCGGCCGATTCGATTTCGAGGCGTCGGGCTTCCGGATGGACTTCAAGAACCTTGTCACCGCGACCGTCCTGGGCGGACTGCCGTCGCTGCAGAACGCGGGCTCCACGAGATTCCAGGGTGTCGAGATGGCGGCCGACGCCCGCGCCGCGCACTCCGTGTCGGCCCGCGCGACCTACAGTTTCCACGACGGCAAGTTCGTCGATTTCGTCCAGGCCTTCGGTGACACCAACACCCAGCTCGCCGGTAAGCGGTTCGAGATGTCGGCGCGGAATCTCTTCACGGCCGGCGTCATCGTCGCCCCGGCCTCGGGGTTCGTCGGTGACCTCATCGTCAAGTACGTCGGCGATCGCTATTTGGACATGCGGAATACCGCCCTGGCGGAGCCGTTCACGACCGTCGACGTCGGCGCCGGCTACAGGTTGAATCGCTGGGAGCTTCGCCTGGATGGACGCAATCTAGGGGACCGGCGCGACCCTGTGTCCGAGAGCGAGCTCGGGGACGCTCAGTATT
>DAIUEK010000295.1:0-3303 GCA_036845165.1 Vicinamibacterales bacterium
CCAGGCACGCACGAGCTGTTCGACGAGTGGCGCGGAGGCTGCGGCCTCATCCTCCCCATCGCGCGCCGCATCATCGAAGCCCACGGCGGCCGCCTCTGGGGTGCGCCCGACGGTCGCAAGGCAGGCGCGCGGATCCAGTTCGCAGTTAGCAGTTCGCAGTTTGCACTTGCATCCGCGCCCGCCTGCCCGCGGCTCTGAAACGCGAAAAACGGCATCTGGCTACCTATTTTTCTTTCTGCGAGCGCGAAAACCGTCCTGTTGAGGTACAACTCTTGAATGGTGTGGGAAGCGGAATGCTCACTTGGGCGTTTCGTGTAGCCTCTTGATACAGGATGAAAAAGCCTTACGTAGCTATCGTTGATGACGACGCGAGCTTCGCGCAGTACCTCAGGACGTTCCTGTCACTGCGCGGCTATGAAGCGCGCTGCTATACACGAGGGGATGAACTGCTGGCGTCGATGAAACAGGCCGAGGCGCCCGACGTGGTGCTCCTCGACGTCATGATGCCGGGCCTCGATGGGATGGCGACCCTGCGCGCCTTGAAGGCCTCGCGGCCCGAAGCGCAGGTCATCATGTTGTCCGGACGGAACCAGGTGTCGACGATTGTCGAGGCGGTTCGCCTCGGCGCCGCCGATTACGTCGTCAAACCCGACGACCCGGAAGGCCTCGGCGAGATTGCGCTCGACGTCGCCATCAAGAACGCGATTGAAAAAAATCGCCTCGTGTCCGAGGTGAGCGAGCTGCGCCAGCAGCTGTCGGACGACGAGGACCGCGCGGTCTGGGGCACCAGCGAACCGATGCGGGGGATCGCGACGATCATCGAACAGGTGGCGGACAGTGACGTCGGGGTCCTGATCCGTGGCGAGAGCGGGGTCGGCAAGGAGCTGGTGTCGCGCGCGATTCACCAGCGCTCGACGCGGCGGAACCGTCCGTTCGTCAAAGTGAACTGCGCGGCGCTGCCCGCGGAGCTCCTCGAAAGCGAGTTGTTCGGGCACGAGCGCGGCGCGTTCACCGGCGCCGCCAACACGCGCATCGGCAAGTTCGAGCAGGCGGACACGGGGACCCTGATGCTGGACGAAATCGCCGAGATGACGCCGGCGCTCCAGGCCAAGATGCTGCACGTCCTGCAGGACGGCGAGTTCACGAAGCTCGGCAGCAACAAGCGCGTGCAGGTGGATGTCCGCATCGTGGCCGCCACGAACCGCGACCTCGAGAAGATGATGCTGAGCGGCGATTTCCGCGAAGACCTCTATTACAGGTTGAAGGTGATCGAGCTCACCGTCCCGCCGCTGCGCGAACGCCCGGACGAGATCCCGACCCTGATCGACTTCTTCATCGCGCGATATGCCCGCAAATACAAGCGGCCGGCCCGGCCGCTCACCGAGCCGCTGCGCCGGCTGTTCATGCAGTACGAATGGCCGGGAAACATCCGCGAGCTGGAAAACATGATCAAGCGCGTCGTCATTCTCCAGGACGAGCAGCTGGTCATCCGGGAAATCGAGCGCAACATGCAGCGCGCGGCAGCTGCGCCGGGAGCGGATGCGGCCGCGGCCGCATCCGCCGCGGCGATGGCGATACCGGCCGGGACGAGCGGGGGCTACGCGACGGCTCCCCTCGCCGGTGCGCCACTCGCGGCCCCCGCGATCCCGAACGCGGACCCGCTTGACGGCGATGATCCTGCCGAAGACGAGCCGGCGGTCAGCGGCGGTGGATCGCTGGCGTCGGTGGCGAAGGCCGCGTCGATGAAGGCGGAGCGCGCGGCGATCGAACAGACGCTGGGGCAGGTGCACTGGAACCGCCGAAAGGCCGCGCAGATTCTCGGCGTGAGTTACAAAACGCTTCTCAACAAGATCAAAGAGTGCGGGATTTTACGGGTGTAACGCAGTCAAGACAGACGGTAGAAGGCAGAAGGCAGGCGGTGCGCGCCTCCCGCTTCCGGAGCCGGCTCAAACCCGTTATGCTCGGTGTATCCGCTTCAGAGGAGTGACTGTCGATGGCTGCGTTGGTGGAAATGCTTCGAGAAAAGATTCGGTCCCGTACCGCCCGCACCGGCATCGTCGGGCTCGGCTACGTCGGACTGCCCCTCGCCGTGGAGCTCGCCAAGGCGGGATTCCACGCGACCGGCATCGACCTCGACGCCCGGAAAGTCCAGTCGATCAACGACGGCCGGTCCTACATTCCGGACGTCGCGACCGCCGACGTGCAGGCGCTGCACGCCAAAGGGCTCCTCGACGCGACGACGGACTTCTCCATCGTCACGGAGCTCGACACCATCAACATCTGCGTGCCGACGCCCCTGCGCAAAACGAAGGACCCCGACATGTCCTACATCGTGTCGGCGGTGGAAGGCATCGCGACATGTCTCCACCCCGGCATGCTCATCGTCCTCGAGTCGACGACGTATCCCGGGACGACCGAGGAAGTCGTCCAGCCGATGCTGGAGGCGAAGGGGCTGAAGGCGGGCGTCGACTTCTTCCTCGCGTTCTCGCCGGAACGCGTCGATCCGGGCAACCCCACGTTCCACACGCACAACGTGCCGAAGGTCGTCGGCGGCTTCTCGCCCGCGTGCTCGCAGCTCGCGGCCGAGCTGTACGGCACGGCGATCGAGACCATCGTCTCCGTCAGCTCCACGCGTGTCGCCGAGATGGTGAAGCTGCTCGAGAACACGTTCCGCGCGGTGAACATCGGCCTGGTGAACGAGCTCGCGCTGATGTGCGACCGGATGAACATCAACGTATGGGAAGTCGTCGACGCCGCGAAGACCAAGCCGTTCGGCTTCATGGCGTTCTACCCCGGCCCCGGTCTCGGCGGCCACTGCATCCCCATCGATCCCTTCTATCTCTCGTGGAAGGCGAAGCAGACCGGGTTCGATCCGCGGTTCATCGAGCTGGCGGGCCACATCAACGCGGGCATGCCGCACTACGTCGTCGACAAGGTCGGCGAAGCGTTGAACGAGCGCCGCAAGGCGGTGAACGGCTCGAGCGTGCTCATCGCCGGCGTCGCGTACAAGCGCGACATCGACGACATGCGCGAGTCCCCCGCGATGGACGTGATGGGGCTGCTGCTCGCGCGCGGCGCGAAGGTGTCCTACGCGGACCCGTTCGTGCCGGTCGTCCATGGGCGCGAATGGTCCGGTGGCTACGACATGAAGGCGGTCGATATGACCCGCGGCACCATCGCCCAGTACGACTGCGTGGTCATCGTCACCGATCACAAGGCGTTCGACTACGGCGCGCTGCTCGAAGAGGCGGACCTGATCGTGGATACGCGCAACGCGATCAAGCAGCCGCACCCGAAGGTGTT
>DAIUEK010000296.1:0-3300 GCA_036845165.1 Vicinamibacterales bacterium
GCCATGAGCCAGCCTGTCGTTCGGGCGGACGATGATTCGCCGATGGGGCGCACCTACGCGCTGGTCGTCGCCTGCCATGCCGCGGTGATCACTCTCCTCTGGTGGTTCGGCCGTCACTTCACCGCCTGATCGGATCCCTCAAGAGATGCGCTTACTCGACTGGCTCGTTGTCGGCGGCTACCTGCTCTGGATCGTGATCGACGGCTTGAGGCGGACCAAGGCGTCGACGGGCATCGAAGGGTACCTGCTCGCCAATCGCAGTCTGCCGTGGTGGGCGGTGGGGCTCTCGGTGATGGCGACGCAGCTGAGCGCCATCACGCTGGTCGGCACGACCGGCCAGGCGTATGCCGACGGCATGCGCTTCATCCAGTTTTACTTCGGTTTGCCGCTCGCGATGGTGATCCTGTCGGTCACCCTCGTGCCGTTCTTCTACCGGTCAGGCGTCTACACGGCGTACGAGTACCTCGAGCGCCGCTTCGACGTGAAGACGCGGACGCTCGCCAGCCTGCTGTTCCTGCTAGGCCGCAGCATGTCGACGGGCGCGATCATCTCGGCGCCCGCCGTCATCCTCTCGATCATGTTTCACTGGAACCTGACGCTCACGATCCTCGCGATCGGCGGTCCGACCATCCTCTACACGGTGCTCGGCGGCGTGCAGGCCGTCACCTGGACCGACGTCAAGCAGATGGGCATCGTCGTGGGCGGCCTGCTGTGCGCGGTCCTTGCGCTGATTCTCGGCCTTCCGCACGATGTGAGCGTCGCGCAGGCGCTCCACGTGGCCGGCGCCGCCGGCCGGCTCAACACCATCGATTTTCACTTCGATCCGAAGCAGACCTATACGTTCTGGTCCGGCCTGATCGGCGGGTTGTTCCTGCACCTGTCGTACTTCGGCTGCGACCAGAGCCAGGTGCAGCGCTACCTCTCCGCGAAGTCGCTGAAACAGGCGCGCCATTCGCTCCTGATGAGCGCGTTCGTGAAGATTCCGCTCCAGGTGCTCGTCCTGATGGTCGGCGTCTTCATGTTCCTGTTCTACGTCTTCAACCAGCCGCCGATGTTCTTCAACACCGAGCACACCGACAAGGTGGAGCAGAGCGCGCGCGCGGGTGATTACCACGCGCTGCAGTCCGAATTCTCGCAGGCGTACGAGCGGCGGCGGCAGGCGGCGACCACCATGGCGGGTGCGAGCGGGCCGGACCACGAGGCGGCGCGCGAGCAGTTCCGCGCGGCGACGGGGGAGATGGCGGCGATCCGCGGCCGCGCCGCGGTGATCGTGAAGGACGTGACCGGGATCGCGAATTTTGCCGAGAAGGTCGGCGACACGCCGACGCCCGACGTGAATTACGTCTTTCCGACGTTCGTGACGACGCGGCTGCCCCAGGGGCTGGTGGGGCTGATCATCGCGGCGATCTTCGCGGCGGCGATGTCGGCCACCGCCGGCGAGCTGAGCGCCACGGCGACCGCCACGGTGATGGACGTCTACAAGCGGCTGCTGAAGACGGAAGAGAGCGACAAGCACTACCTGCTCGTCTCCCGTCTCGCCGTCGCCTTCTGGGGCATCGTCGCCTGCCTCGTCGCGCACGTGGCGGTGCGGCTCGGATCCCTGATCGAGGTCGTCAACCGGATCGGATCGATCTTCTACGGATCGCTGCTGGGCGTGTTCGTGCTGGCGCTCGTCTTCCGGCGCGCGAACGGCCATGGCGCGTTCGTCGGCCTCCTGAGCGGCATCCTGTTCGTCGTCGCGTTCGCGTTTTACCCGGGGACCCGGAACGTCTCGTACCTCTGGCACAACCCGATCGGCGTGATCGTCGTGCTCATCGTCGGCATGACCGTCAGCCTTTTCACGAAACCACAGCCGGCGCGATGACGATCGGCCGCCTGCTCGCGTGCGTCCTCGCGCTCTCCGTCGCAGGCGGGATCACCGGCGGATTCGCCACCGGCGCCCAGCCGGCGGCTCGCTACGATCTCGTGATCGCCGGCGGCATCGTCATCGACGGAACGGGCCGCGCCGGATCGGCCGCGGATGTCGGGATCAAGGACGGCCGCATCGTTGTGGTCGGCCGGGTCCCGAGATCCCAGGCGGCGCAGGTGATCGAGGCGTCCGGCCTCGTCGTCGCTCCCGGCTTCATCGACGTGCACACCCACGCGGACAACCTGGTCGAGCGGCCCGCGGCCTCGAACTTCGTGCGCATGGGGGTCACCACCATCGTCGCCGGGAACTGCGGCGGATCCGCGCTCGACATCGCGGGCGCGCTGTCCGCGCTGCGCGAAGGGGGCGCCGCGATCAATTACGCGACGCTCTTCGGCCACAACACCGTGCGCGCCGCGGTCATGGGCTCGGACAACCGCCTGCCGAAGCCGGCCGAGATGGCGCGGATGCGATCGCTCGTCTGGAAGGCGATGGCGGACGGCGCGGTCGGCTTTTCGACGGGGCTGGAGTACGTGCCCGGCACCTACGCGAAGGCGCCGGAGATCATCGACCTGGCGCGCGTGGCCGCCAATGCCGGCGGCATTTACGCCTCGCACATGCGGAATGAAGGGACGGAGCTCGAGCAGGCGATCGCCGAAACGATTCGCGTCGGCGAAGCGACGGGCGCCCGCGTCGAGATCTCCCACCTGAAGGTCGACAGCCCCAACCGGTGGGGCGCCAGCGAGCAGGCGCTGGCGATGATCGACGCCGCGCGGCTCAAAGGCATCGACGTGCGGGCGGATCAGTACGCGTACACCGCCGCGAGCTCGGGTCTCGGCATCCGCTTCCCGTCATGGGTCCTCGAGGGAGGCCAGTCGAAGATCGCCGAGCGGCTGAACACGCCGGCCACGTGGCAGAAGATCAAGCAGGAGATGGCGGGGCTGCTGGCCGAGCGCGGGCTCCGCGACCTGTCGTTCGCGATCGTCGCCCTGTACAAGCCGGACGCGTCATTGGACGGCCTGTCCATGCAGCAGGTCGCGTCGCGCCTGAAAGGCAGCGACTCGGCGGACGCGCAGTTCGAGGCCGCGCGCGACATGCTGCTCGAGGGTGGGGCGCAGATGGTCTATCACCTCATGAGTGACGACGATGTCGATCGGATCATGCGGCACCCGCAGGTCTCGGTCGCGTCGGACTCCGGCGTGATTCGGTTCGGCGACGGCGTGCCGCACCCCCGCGGCTACGGCAACAACGCGCGCGTGCTCGGCATGTACGCCCGCGCACGCCACGTGATCTCGCTGGAAGAGGCGGTCCGCAAGATGACGTCCCTGCCGGCGGGTCACTTCAAGCTGGGGAACCGCGGGATTGTGAGGACCGGCTACGCCGCCGATCTCGTC
>DAIUEK010000297.1:0-3297 GCA_036845165.1 Vicinamibacterales bacterium
GTGGCCCGCAGCAGCCCGAACATCGTGTACATGATCAGCGAGACGCTGAACTACGACGGCGAGGTCTGGCGCAGCGACGACGCCGGCGGCACCTGGCGCGTCGTCAACAAGGACCCGCAGCTCGCCTTCCGCCCCTTCTACTATTCCGATATCCGGGTCGACCCCAACGATCCCAACCGGGTCTACTCGCTCGGCGGCTCGCTCTGGATGTCAGAGGACGGCGGACGCACCTTCAGGACGATCGCCCGCGACGTGCACGGCGATCACCAGGCCTTGTGGATCGATCCCGCCAACTCGAAGCGGTTGCTGAGCGGCAGCGACGGTGGCTTCCAGGTATCGTACGACCGCGGCGAGAATTTCGCGGTCCTGAACAACATCGCCTTCACGCAGTTCTACCACGTGAACTACGACCTGCAGAAGCCGTACAACGTCTGCGGCGGGCTGCAGGACAACGGCACGTGGTGCGGGACGACCAACTCGCTGCTGTCGGAAGGTATCCGCAAGAACGACTGGTTCACCGTGGGCGGCGGCGACGGGTTCTTCGCCGTCCCGGACTTGAAGGAGCCGTGGCGCGTCTACACGGACCTCCAGGGAGGCGTGCTCAGCGTCATGGATGTCCGCAGCGGCACCGAGCGCAACATCACGCCGTACCCGAACCGGGTGGGCTCGGTCGGCGACGCGATGGAGAACCACAAGCATCGCTTCAACTGGAACTCGCCGATCGCGCTCGCCCCGGACGGGACGACGGTGTACTTCGGCGGTGAAGTGGTGTTCAGGTCGACGAACCACGGCCAGTCATGGGACATCATCAGCCCCGATTTGACGACAAACGACAAGAGCAAGCAGAAGTCATCGGGCGAGCCGATCGTCACCGACAACACGGCGGCGGAGTTTCACTGCACGATCCTCACGATCGCTCCCTCGATGCGCGACCCCAACGTCATCTGGGTCGGGACCGACGACGGCAACGTCCAGGTGACGCGCGACGGGGGAAAAACCTGGACGAACGTCGTCAGGAACATCCCCGGCCTTGCGCCGAATGCGTGGATCCCGACGGTCGAGGCCTCGCCCCGTGACGCGGGGACGGCCTACGTCGCCGCCGATCATCACCAGGACAACGATTACACCGCGTATTTCTACAAGACGACCGATTTCGGGAAGACGTGGACGCGGCTCAACGCGGGTCCCGCCACACAGACCGGGTGGGCCCACGTGATCCGCGAAGATCCGAGGAATCCGTCGATTCTCTATGCGGGCACCGAACTCGGTCTGTGGGTGTCGTTCGACAGCGGCGGAGGGTGGACCTCGCTCCGTCAGAACATGCCGCCGGTGCCCGTCCGCGACATCCAGATCCATCCCCGCGACAACGACCTCATCGTCGCGACGCACGGCCGCGGCCTCTACATCCTCGACGACATCACGCCGCTCCAGCACGCGGGCGAGGCGATCAAGTCGGACGCGCAACTCTTCGACGTCCGCCCCGCGACGCGCTGGACGGTCTGGAACAAGGACGGCAATCTCGGGCAGGGGGTCTGGCGCGGGCCGAATCCCCCGTCCGGCGCCCTCATCAACTACTACCTGAAGGGCGATCAGACCGACGTCTCGATCACGATCGCCGACACGTCCGGAAAGACGGTCCGTACGATCAGGACCGCGCCGCGCGCCGCCGGCGTGAATCGCACGGTATGGGATCTCCGGTCCGACGGGCCCACGGGAAGCGGCGGCGGGCGCGGAGGACGGGGCGCGCTTCCCGGCCTGGCGGCGCCGGCCGAGGAAGGCGCGGGCGGAGGACGGGGCGGCGGCGCGGCCGGACCGTGGGTGCTGCCGGGCGACTACACGGTCACCCTCCACGCGGGCGGCAAGGATCAGACAAAGACGGTGACCGTGGACATCGATCCGCGCGTGCCGACGACGGCGGCGGATCTGCAGGCGCAGCTGGAGGCGTCGACGGCGCTCAGCGCCCTCACGTCGCGCGCCAACGCCGTCGTCGAGCGCGCAAACAGCCTGGTGACCCAGCTCACGGCGCTCCAGGACCGGTTGAAGGCCCAGCCGAGCGCGCAGGCCCAGGCGGCGCGCGACCTCGCGACTGCCGTCGACGCCGCGCTCGGCGCGGTGAAGACGCTGCGCGATGACGATCTCACGCGGCCCTATCCGTCGATGGGCTATCGCCAGTACCCGCGCGTCCGCGAAGAGATCAATTCGCTGTCAGGCAGCGTGGCCCGCGCCCCCGTCCGGCCGACCGAAGGGCAGGCGCTGCGCCTGAAGGAGCTGACGGAGGAGCTCGACCGTGCCATCGCGGCGCTGAATCGCATCCAGACGGAGCAAGTGGGCAGGATCAACGAGATGATGAAGACCGCCCCCTTCATCATCACGGACATCGTGAAGTAGCGCGGATCACCGGCGGCGTTTGGTCAAGGCGTCGAGCGTGCGCTTCAGCTGCTCGAGTTTCTGTCCAGCCTCGCCGAGTTTGCCCTCGGCGGTCAGGCGCTGGTAGTCGGACATCTCTCGAGCCGCTTCGGCGATGAGCGCGTCGAGATCCGCGGGGGCTGCGGGGGCGCGCCCCGCCGGGACGGCGGCGGTCCGTTCCAGCGGCGCGGCCGAGGCCGGAGCGGACGACAACGAGGGCGGAGTCCCGCCAAAGAGGGACGCCAGCGCGGCCTCGAACGTCGGCCCGTACGCCAGCCGGTCCTGCAGTGCGAGCACCACGAGGCGCAGCTCGGGCATCGGGCTCCGCTCCGCCTGCAGATAAATCGGCTCCGCATACAACAGCGCGCGACCGATCGGGATGACGAGCAGCGCGCCGCGGCGCACGTGCGAGCCCTGCTGATTCCAGAGGCTCAATTGCCCGGAGAGCTGCGCATTCTGGTCGATGCGCGCTTCGATCTGCAGCGGGCCGTCGACGAGCCGGGTCTTCGGAAAGTCGTACACCACGGCGTCGCCGTAGTGCGGATCGTCGCTGCGTCCGGCAATCCATCCAATCAGATTGTTCCGATTGGCGGGCGTGAACGGCAACATCTCGACGAACTCGACCCCGGTCTCGCCCGGGAGCTTCATGAGGACGAAGTTGGGCTCCATCGCCTGCGCCGCCTGCGGGTTCTGCCCGTTCGCCGCGCTTCCGGAGGCCACCGTCCAGAGATCGTCCCGGTTGTAAAACGCCTCCGGGTTCGTCATGTGGTACAGGCCGTACACCTCCGCCTGCAGCGCGAGCAGCAGCTCGGGGTACCGAACGTGCGCGCGCAGATCGGCCGGCATCGCGGAGGCGTCCTTGAAGAGCGCCGGGAAGATGCCCCGGTACGC
>DAIUEK010000298.1:0-3276 GCA_036845165.1 Vicinamibacterales bacterium
ACCGGACAGGCCTCTTCGCAGTAGCCGCAGAAGATGCAGCGCGTCTTGTGAATCTGATAGACGCTGGCGTAACGCGGGCCCGCCTCGACGCTGCCGTCGTTCTCGGCCGCTTCGAGGTAGATGGCGTCCGCCGGGCAGGCCACCGCGCACAGGCCGCAGGCCACGCACTTCTCGAGCCCGTTCTCGTCGCGCATCAGCACCTGCTTGCCGCGGTACTTCGGGAACGTCGGAATCTTCTGTTCCGGATAGTTGACCGTGATCTTCTTCTCGAAGAAGTGCCGGAGCGTGGTGGCGAACCCGACGATCAGCGGGCGAATCATATGGGGACGATTATACTGGTACCAAAGTGTCAAGCCAGTCGAACCTCTTGAGCGAGCAGGTGCTCCTGTTCACCTTGATGGCGCAGCTCGCCGTCGGGGCCGTGCTCGCGACGATGCTGGTGCGGTTCCCCTGGTTCCGGCGCATCCTCCTGACCGAGAAACGCGACTGGCCGGAACGGCTCGTCTTCGCGGCCAGCCTGGGCTTCCCGTTGACGGCCGGGGTCATCTGGCGGCTCGTCCTGAACAACAACGGCGCCGACCTGACGCTGTCCGGCGCCTTCCTCGCGGGCCTCCTCGCCGGCCCGTACGCCGGAGCCATCGTCGGAGTGATGGTGGGCCTGCCCCCCATGTTCGCGGGCGAATGGGGGTCCCTTCCCTTTGCCATCGGCTGCGGCTTCGCCGGGGGCGGGTTGCGGGAGATCTGCCCCACCGAGGCCATCTGGCATTTCTCGCCGGTGTTCTTCACCGGCCTGCCCCGGCACGTCTGGCGGCTGGTCCGGCGGTTCGAGATCGACTGGGTGGTCGTCCTGCTCGCGGCCCCCATCGTCCTCGGGGTGATCCAGCAGGCGGTCGGGTGGCGGTGGCCGGCGCGACTGTTCGTCATCCCGGCGCACACGCCGGGCCTGTGGTTCGCGGTCCTGCTCTGCACGGTGCTGTCGGTCGCGATCCCGATCAAGATCTGGAACAGCGCGCGCATCGAGCATCGGTTACAGGAACAGGAAAAGCTCCTGATGGCGTCGCGCCTCGACGCGCTCGCGAGCCAGATCAATCCGCACTTCCTCTTCAACACGCTGACGTCCGTCTCGTCGCTGATTCGCTCGGAGCCGGAGAAGGCGCGCACGCTCATCGTCAAGCTCTCGGGACTGCTGCGGCGGCGGCTCAAGAGCCAGGAACACTTCGTCACGCTGCGCGAGGAGCTCGAGGCGATCGATGAATACCTCGACATCGAGAGCATCCGCTTCGGGCCGCACTTGACGATCGAAAAGCACATCGACCCGGCGACGCTGGACTTGATCGTCCCGAGCATGATGCTGCAGCCGCTGGTCGAAAACTCGATCAAGCACGGCCTCTCGGACAAGCTCGGCGAAGGGCGGGTCACCATCCGGAGCCTGCGCGACGGCGACCACGCCATCATCGACGTCATCGACAACGGGACCGGCATCCCCGCGACGGACGCGGGGCGCGTCAAAGGCACCGGCATCGGCCTGAGAAACGTGAACGAGCGCCTGCGCGTGATCTACGGCGCGAACTACCAGCTGCAGCTCGACAGCGTCCCGGGCCAGGGCACGTGCGCCCGCATCGTGATTCCGGAGCTGACGCGGCCGGCGATGCCGGCCAGGGGGGCGGCCTAGAATGGGAGACCTCCGCATCGTGGTCGTGGACGACGAGCAGCTCGCCAGGGACGAGCTGTGTTACCTGCTGCAGCAGATCGCCGGGGTCGAAATCATCGGCCAGGCCGGGAACGGCGTCGAGGCGTTGCGCGTCATCGAGGAGCACCAGCCGGATCTGGTCATGCTCGACGTCCAGATGCCCGGCCTCACCGGCTTCGAGGTGGCCCGCCGCGCCGTGCAATCCGGCCTGGAGGCGCAACTGGTGTTCGTCACGGCGTTCGATCAGTACGCCATCGACGCGTTCGAGGTGAACGCCGTCGATTACCTGCTGAAACCGGTCGAACCGGGGCGGCTGGCCACCGCGGTGGAGCGGGTCCGGAAGCGGCTGGCGGCCGAACGGGGGGTCCCGAAGGGGACGGATGCGCCGGCGGAGCTACGAAATGCCGCGGATCTTGACCGTCTCCTGCAGATGCTGGCCGACCGGCAGGGGCGCCGGCAGCAGCTGGCGATCAGGGTGGACGACCGGTTCCTGCTCATCCATGCGGACGAGGTGATCCACGCCTCGCTGGAGGCCGACCAGATCCGGGTTGTAACGAACAGCTTGTCTGGAACGTCCAACTATCGGACACTGGATGAATTGCAGACGCGCCTCGACCCCGCCGTCTTCTGGCGGGTGCATCGGTCGCACCTGGTGAATATCAATAAGATCAAGGAAATCGTGCCCTGGTTCAGTCGAAATTACATCCTGAAGATGAAGGACGGCAAGGGGACCGAGATTCCGGTCAGCCGCGCGCAGACACGGCGGCTTCGCGAGTACCTGAAGTTATGAGCGACAGTAACCACGACAATCGGTTCGCCGCGCCGGAGCCGGAGCCCGTCCCGGAGCCGCCCACCCGCTTCGAGGAACCCCCCGTGGAGGCCTACGCGGCGCCCCCGGTCGTCCTGACCGTGCCCGATCCGCTGCTCCCCGGCGATCCCGCCATCGCGGTGGCGTCCCCGGACGCGCGACTGGCGCTCGACGGCACGTCGCTGTGGCTGAACCGCCTCGGCGAAGAGCTGGTCGCGTGGCTGAAGACGCTGGCGTCCGCGGCGGTCTACGCGACGCTGATCGTCACCTTCGGGTTCCAGGTCGCGCGCGTCGAAGGCATGAGCATGGCGCCGACGCTCCAGGATCAGGATCGGCTGATCGTCAACAAGCTCGCGTACCGCATCGGCGACCCCAAGGTGGGCGACATCGTCATGCTGTACTACCCGCTCAAGCCGGAAAAATCGTTCGTGAAACGGATCATCGCGGAAGAGGGGGACCAGGTCCGCATCGTGGACGGCCGCGTCTTCCGCAACGACGTGCCGCTCGACGACAGCTTCGTGCTCCAGGAATACCGCAGCCACGACGACTGGGGCCCACAGGCCATTCCGGAGGGCTACTACTTCGTGATGGGTGACCACCGGAACAACAGTTCCGACAGCCGCCACTGGGGCTTCGTGCCGAAGAAATACATCATCGGCAAGGTGCAACTGCGGTGGTGGCCGATGGGCCACGCCAGAGTTTTCTGAAGACACCCCCCCTCCGTCACCAGGCGGTCTCGCGCGTCCTGACGCGCGTGCTCCTCCTCAACCTCACGGTC
>DAIUEK010000299.1:0-3266 GCA_036845165.1 Vicinamibacterales bacterium
AGGGACTATACTCTGCCGCGTGAATCGAGCGGCATCCAGACAGCCTCGCGCGTGGGACGTGGTCGGCATCGGGGCGAACTCGATCGATTTCGTCACCGTCGTCCCGGCGTTTCCGCGGCCTGAGGGCTGGCACTCCAAGATGCGAATCGGCCGTCACCTGGCCACGTGCGGGGGACAGGCGGCGACCACGATGGCGGCGTGCGCCCGCTTCGGCCTCAGGTCGTGGTACGTCGGGGCGATCGGCCGGGACGACAACGGGCGGAGGATTCGGGAGGAACTCCCGCAGTACGGGCTCGATCCCGCCGGGCTCGTCGTGCGCGACGGGCGCAACCAGTTTGCCGTCATCGTCATCGACGAGCAGACGGGCGAGCGCGCGGTCCTGTGGGATCGTGACGAGGCGTTGCGCCTGCGGGAAGAAGACGTGTCGCTCGACGCCATCGCGTCCGCGCGGGTGCTGCACGTGGACGATGTGGACCAGGAGGCGGCGATTCGGGCCGCACGCCACGCGCGGGGGTGCGGGATCCCGGTGACCAGCGACCTGGACAGGATGACCGACCGCACCGACGAGCTCGTGATGGCGGTGACCTGTCCGATTTTCGCCGACGGGCTGCCGGAGCAGTTGACCGGGGAACGCGACCACGAGAGGGCGCTGCGCCGGTTGCGTCGGCGTCACGGCGGGTGGCTGGTCGTCACGCTTGGCCAGCAGGGCGCCGCTGCCCTCGACGGCGACCGTTTCGTCCTCTCGCCGGGATTCCCGGTCAAGGCGGTGGACACGACAGGGTCGGGCGACGTGTTCCGCGCCGGCTTCATCTACGGCGTGCTGGAGGGATGGGACCTGGACCGCACGCTTCGAATGGCGAACGCGGCCGCGGGGCTTGCCTGCACGCGGCTCGGGGCGATGGCGGGTATCCCGGCCCTCGACGAAGTGCTGGCGCTCGCCGGCCAGAGCTGACTCCCTCTTCCGCCAAGCCGGCCCATCGCACAGATCGTCGCACAGGGGATCCCTGGCTTCCGGTGTCCCGTCAGGCCGAGGCCGTCGGTGCCGCATTTCGCCTTTCTTGGAGGATGAAGTCTACTGACGTTCACACAGAGACAAGGCGAACATGACACCTGTGATAAAGATCGACCTGTCCTGTCGCCCTTTTCCGTTCCGCGCAGTGTTTCCGGGTCTCCGGCGTCGTGCCAGGCGGTATCAGGGAAGCCTGAGCGCATTCACCGGATCAATCCTCAGAGCACGCCGGGCGGGCAGGTAGCACGCCACCCAACCGAGCACGACCAGCAGAACCCACGCGATGAGGACGGCGACGGGACGCAACGGCTCCATCTGGGGCAGCGCGGACCCGACCAATCGCGTGAGTGCCAGCGTTGCGAGGAGTCCCACAACGCTTCCCGTCATCACCGCCGTGAAGCCGCTGGCGGCGACCAGCCGGAACACCTGCACGGGCCCGGCGCCGAGGCTGATTCGCACTCCGATTTCCCGCGTGCGCTGCGCGAAGGTGTACGACACGAGCCCGTAGACGCCGATGCCGCTCAGCAGCGCGGCGACGCCGGCGAACAGGCCGAACAGCAACAACAGGAAGCGCGGCCCGCGCGAGGACCGCGCGATCCGTTCGCTCAGGATCTGCGGCGGGCCTGCCCGCAGGTCGGCATCCACCGCACGCATGCGCCCACGCGCGGCGGTCATGACATCCGCGGAGCCGTCGCCGCGGACGACCAGGAACGCGGCCCACCGCGGGCGTTGGGTGTAGGGCCAGTAAATCTCCGCCTCCGCAACCGCTCGCGGCTTGAATTCCTGCAGCACATCGCCGACGACCCCGACGATGCTGAGGACATCGCCCAAGCGGGCAAGCCGGATGCGCGCCCGGAGCGGATCGCTCCCGGTAGGCAGATGGCGGCGCACGAAGGTCTCGTTCACGATGGCAACGCCCGGCGCCCCCGCGGTATCGTCGGCCGTGAAGTCGCGGCCGCGCCGGAGGGGCACCTTCAGCGTGCGGAAATAGCCGGGCGCAACGTTGAAGGAGTTCGCCGTGACCGGCGTCGCGCCGGACGCATGCTCGTCGATGGTGAATTCAACCGGCTCGGCTCCTTCTCCAGATAACGGCACGGCCGACGCCGCGCTCGCCGCTCGCACGCCCGGCACCGCGCGGATCTCCTCGAGCAGCCGCGCGTACAGCGCCGCCACCTGCGGGCCTTGCGGGTACTTGTCCAGCGGCACGGACATCTGGAGCGAGGCGACGCCTGCGGGATCGAAACCGGGACGAAGCGTCAGCTGACCGACGAATGTCTGGCCTGCGACGACGGCCCCGGCGAGGAGCATGACGGCGAGCGCCAGCTGCCCGCCGACGAACGCCATGCGCGCGCGAAGCGCCGGGGCGTTGGCGACGTGGCCCGATTCCTCCTTCAGCGTCTGCGCGGGATCCAGCCGGGCGATGAGCAGCGATGCCGGCACTGCGAGCATGAGTCCCGCGGCGAGGCACACGCCGAAGGCGAAGGCAAAGACGACCGCGTCGAACTGCAGCGCGTCGATGCGGGGGATCGCCGGGCCGGCGGTGAGCACCAGGTCAACGAGCCATCGTGCGCCAATCAGGCCGCAGACACCGCCGATGAGCGACAGGAGCGCGCTTTCGACCATGAGCGCTCGGACGACGGCCAGCTGGCTGCCTCCGAGCGCCTTCCGGATCGAGAATTCGCGCCGGCGCGCCATCGCGCGCGCGAGTTGCAGCGCCGCCACGTTCGCGCACGCGATCAGGAGGACGAAGCCGACCGCCGCAAAGAACGCGCGAAGCGTGTCAGCCATCGGGCCGACCTCGTGATCGATCAGCGGCTCGACGGACGCGTCCCACCGACTGTTGGTGTCCGGATACTGCCGGTCCAGTCGTGCGGCAATCACGCGCATCTCGGCGCCCGCTTCCTTGATCGACACGCCTGCGCGCAGACGGCCGAACACCCGCCGGTTCCGCAGGTCACGCCCGGTCGCCGCGTCCGGGTCGATCGACGAGAGCGCGAACACCTTCATGTCCTCGAACGACGGGAGCTGGCCGAACTCGCGCGGCAATACGCCGATGATCGTATAGGTGGCCTTCTCGCCCCGCTCCAGGACCATCGTCTTGCCGACAACGCCGGCGTCGGAACCGAACCGCTGGCGCCAATAGTCGTGAGCGAGGAGAATCAGGCGGTTGTGCCCCGGCCTGTCGTCTTCGGACCTGAACAACCGTCCGAGTACCGGCGTGGCCGGCAGCACCTGAAACAGCTCGGGCGTCACGATC
>DAIUEK010000300.1:0-3235 GCA_036845165.1 Vicinamibacterales bacterium
ACAGCACATGCTGGTTGTCGAAGATCGGCTTCCACGTCGTGCCGCCGTTGATGGTCTTGAAGACGCCGCCATTGGCGCCGGCGACGTAGAACGTCATGGGATCGCCGGGCACTCCCACGATCACTGAAACGCGCCCCGCCTGGTTGGTGGGGCCGACATTGCGGAACGTCAGGCGCCTGAGGGCGTCGATCTCCTGGGAGGGACCGGCGGGCGTCTGCGCGCCGAGCGGAAGCTGGAGCAGGGCCGCGAGGACGGTCCCGGCGGTGGCGAACGACAGGATGTGTTTCATAGATGCGCGGAGCATAGCGCGTCTGGGGGCCGGGATCGAGTGCCGGCCCCGCCGTCCTAGCGCGGCGCGGCCACGACCGTCCACAGCGCGGCCGCAAACACGGCGGTCACATAGATCCAGGTCACCGAAAACACGCCGTGCATGACCGTGTTGAAGCGGTGGCCGCGCCAAATCGCCGCAAATTGGAGACCCCAGTCGCCAATCACCAATCGAGAATGACGACTGGGGTAATCGTCATGTCAGCCTCCTGAGAACGAAGACCCGGACGAACGGCGTGATCGAGAACTCGGCGTGGACGTCGAAGCGGTGTCGCGCGAAGCAGCGCGTCCAGGTGCGCCGGGAGTGGAAGTGCAGGACGCCCGGCCCGAACGCCGCGAAGTTGGCCCAGTCGCGCAGGTGCTCGGCGACGACGACGCGTCCGCCGGGCCCGAGCACACGGCGAAGTTCGGCGAAGAGATCGCCGCGCGCGGTGTCGGTCCGGAGCTCGTGGGCCGAAAGGAGCAGCATCGCCGCGTCGATGGTGCCGGTCGGCAGGCAACGGCAGCCGGCCGATCACGAGCGGCGCCGTCACGACCACCACCGCGGCCATCACGTAAAACGGCCAGTTGAAGCGGACGATCTGGCGAACCCCGCGAGTCATGCGACCTTCTCCTTCACTCCGCCCGCGGGCCCCCGAGCAGCGTGTTGTACACGCCGTGGACCAGCCACACCGACGCGGCAAACCGGCTATAGTCGGCGGGCAACTCCGGAGGACACCGATGAGAGTGCGCACGATCAGGTTCCTGCTTCTCGCCGCGGCGCTTGTGTGCCTCACGCTTCCGGTGGGGGCGCAGCGGCCGTCCGCGAACCCGCAAGCACTCGCCCTCGGCGATCCCATGCCGGTGGATGCCCAGGTCACGCGCGGTCAGCTGCCGAACGGGCTGCGCTACTACGTCCGCGCCAACAAGAAGCCCGAGAAACGCGCCGAGCTGCGGCTCGTCGTCAAGGCCGGCTCCATTCTGGAAGACGACGATCAGCAGGGCCTGGCCCACTTCGTCGAGCACATGGCCTTCAACGGGACGAGCCATTTTCCGAAGCACGAGATGGTGTCGTTTCTCGAGTCGCTCGGGATGCGATTTGGCGCCGACGTCAACGCCTCCACCAGCTTCGACGAAACGGTCTTCATGCTGCAGGTGCCCACGGACACGCCGGGCACCATGGACCGATCGCTGCTCATCCTCGAGGACTGGGCGCACAACGTGTCGTTCGATCCCGTGGAAATCGACAAGGAACGCGGCGTCGTGATGGAGGAGTGGCGCCTGCGGCGCGGCGCCGGCGCGCGGATGCAGGAGCGGATGTTCCCGATCCTCTTCAAGGGATCGCGGTACGCCGAGCGGGTGCCGATTGGCAGGACCGACGTGCTGCAGCGCTTCAAGCCCGAGCGCCTGAAGCAGTTCTACGCGGATTGGTACCGCCCGGACCTGATGGCGGTGGTCGCGGTGGGGGACTTCGTCCAGACGGACGTCGAAGGCCTCGTCAAGACGCACTTCGGGTCTCTGCCGAAGGCCGCGGCGGCGCCGAGGCGCCCGGCGTACGACGTGCCGGACCATCCCGGCACCGCCTACGCCGTCCTCACGGACAAGGAGTTGACGACGACGAGCGTGCAGGTGGACTACCTCCTGCCCACGCGTCCCTATGGCACGGTGGGCGTGTATCGCGAGCGGATCGTCGATCGCCTGTTCGCGTCCATGTTGTCGGCGCGGCTGTCGGAGCTGGCGCAGAGGCCGGACGCGCCGTTCCTCTCCGCCTTCGCTGGGCGCGGGCGCTTCGTCGGGCCATCGAAGGACAGCGCGTCGCTGGGCGCCCTCGTGAAGGACGGCGGCGTCGAGCGCGGCCTGGAGGCGGTGCTCACCGAAGCGGAGCGCGTCGCACGCTTCGGGTTCACCGCGACCGAGCTGGATCGGCAGAAGCAGACGCTGCTGCGCGCCCGCGAGCGGGCCCTCGCCGAGAAAGACAACGTGCAGTCGTTCTCCCGGGCGGACGAGTACGTCCGCAACTTCCTCGTCGGCGAGACGCTGCCGTCTCTCGACGACGAGTACGCGCTCGTCGCGCGCTTCGTGCCGGAGATTACCCTCGGCGAGATCAATCGGATGGCGAAGGAGTGGTATCCCGAGACCAACCGCCTCGTGCTCGTCACCGCGCCGGAAAAGGCGGGCGTCGCGGTGCCCGACGAAGCGGCGCTCGCGGCCGTGCTGAAGGCCGTCCCAGGCAGGAACATCGCGGCGTACGTCGACAGGGTCGCGGCCTCGGTCCTGCTCGAATCGCCTCCCGACCCGTCGCCGGTCGTGAAGACGTCGGCGAAGGACGCCCTCGGGATCACCGAATGGGAGCTCGCCAACGGCGTGAAGGTGGTCCTGAAGCCGACGACGTTCCGGCAGGACGAGATCCTGTTCCGCGCCACCAGCCCCGGCGGAACGTCGCTTGCGAGCGACGCGGACTACGTGCCGGCCACCACCGCGCCGCTGGTCGTCGTCGCGGGCGGCCTCGGACACTTCAGCAGCGCGGATCTGCGGAAGGTGCTGACAGGCAAGATCGCGTCCGCCACGCCGTTCATCGGCGAGCTGGATGAAGGGCTCTCGGGCAACGCGTCGCCGAAGGATCTCGAGACGCTGTTCCAGTTGATCTACATGCGGTTCACGCAGCCCCGCGCCGACCCCGTCATCTTCAGCCTGCAGACGAGCCAGCTCAAGACGCTGATGGCGAACCAGGCCAACACCCCCGCGTATGCGTTCACCGAGGCGCTGGCGGCGATCCTGGGCCAGAACCACCCGCGGCGGCGCCTGCCGACCTCGGCCATGGTGGACGAGTGGAACCTCGAGAAGTCGATGGCGTTCTACAAGGACCGCTTCGCCGACGCGAGCGACTTCACGTTCGTGTTCGTCGGCAACATCGACTTGCCCACGATGA
>DAIUEK010000301.1:0-3222 GCA_036845165.1 Vicinamibacterales bacterium
CCTCCGGCGTGTCGTCGGCGAGCAGCCGCAGTACGCGGAAGGGTCGGTGCTGCTGGCGGACGCGCAGGAGTCCGCGGGGGCGGCTGATGCCGCCGTCGAGACGTTGACGCGGCTGCTCGACGAGCAGCCGCAGTTTTTCCGCGGGCGCCTGCAGCTCGCGGAACTCTACGAGCACCAGCGGCGCTGGCCGCAGGCGGCGGACGAGTGGGCGCGCGTGCAGACGCTCAACCCGCGGAACACCGAAGTCGCGGCGCGGCGCGCCTCCGCGCTCCTCAACGCCGGACGGTCCGCCGAGGCGCGGGACGTGCTGCGCGACGCGTTGACGATCACGCCGAACGACATCCACATGTCGTTCCTGATGGCGCAGGCGCAGCGCGACCTGGGCGATCTGAACGCCGCCGAGGAGACGGCCCGCTCGCTGCGGACCGCGTATCCCGAGGACATCCGCACCACGTATCTGCTGGGGCAGATGCTCGAAGCGCAGGGGCGCCACCAGGCGGTCGTCGATCTGCTCAAACCGGAGATTGACAGGCTGCGCGCGGCGAGGGCCACCGGGGGGCAGATCGCGATGCTGCTCGCGAGCGAGGGGCTCGCGCTGCAGCAGTTGAAGCGCCACGACGACGCGCTCGCGATCCTCAAGGAAGCGGTCTCGCTCTCGCCGGATGACACGAACGTCCAGTTGCAGCTCGGCGCGACGCTCGATCGCGCCGGCCGCCAGCCGGAGGCGGAGAAGGTGTTCAGGGAGATCATCGCAAAGGATCCGCTCGACGCGGGCGCGCTCAACTACCTGGGCTACATGCTGGCCGAGCGCGGGACCTCCCTGGACGAAGCGGTGACCTTCATCCAGCGCGCGCTCACGGTCGAGCCCGACAACCCGTCGTTCCTCGACAGCCTGGGGTGGAGCTACGTCCAGCAGGGGAAGCTCGATCTCGCCGACCCGCCGCTCTCGACCGCGGCGGACAAGCTGCCGAAGAACTCCGTCATCCAGGAACACCTCGGGGACCTGCGGCTGAAGCAGAACCGCCGCGCCGACGCGATTGCCGCGTGGCAGAAGGCGCTCTCCGGCGATGGCGAGGGGATCGACAGGGCCAAGGTCCAGAAGAAGATCGACCTGGCCCGCAAGGCGAAATGAGTAGGGCAGAAGGCCGAAGGCAGAAGGCAGCCTTGTGGCGGCGGCCGGCCCTTTGCCTTCTACCTTCTGCCTTCTGCCTTGTCGCGGCGTGCGCGCCGAAGGCGCCGCTTCTTCCGACAGGCGCGGGCGTCCCGTTTCCTGAATTCACCGCGGCGTATCAGCAGGCGACCGCGGCATGCCGTGGCGTGCAGACGATCACCGCGTCGATGGCGATGTCCGGCAAGGCGGGGAGCACGAAGCTCCGCGGGCGCATCGACGGGGGCTTCGCGGCGCCGTCGCGCGCGCGTCTCGAGGGCATCGCGCCGTTCGGGAAGCCCGTGTTCATCCTGGTCGTCGACGGCGAGCGCGGCACCCTGGTGCTGCCGCGCGAGGATCGCGTGCTGCGCGACGCCCCCCCCGACCAGATCGTCGAGGCGCTGGCCGGGGTGCCGCTCGGGCCCGACGCGCTGCGCACGGCGATCGCCGGCTGCGGATTCGGCGGCACGCCGGCCGAAGGACGTTCGTTCGCGAACGGCTGGGTGACGGGCACGTCCGAGGGCGCCGCGACCTATCTGCGGCGAACCGGGGCGGGCTGGGAAATCGCGGCGGCCGCCCGCGGCGCGGTCACCGTCACGTATGCGGACTACGCCAGGGGCCGGCCCGCGACCATCCGCCTTCGCGCGGAGTCCCAGGGTCACACCACCGCAGATGTCACGCTGCGGCTGTCGGAGGTCGAGATCAACACGATGCTCGATCCGCGGACGTTTCAGGTCGATCTGCCCGAGCACCCCGTGCCGCTGACGCTCGAGGAATTACGGAGGGCCGGACCGCTCGGCGGCGGGTGACCTTCATTTGCGGCGGCTTGTCCCGATCTCGCGCGGAGAGCGCGGACAAGCAGAGGGCGCAACTACTCTTGACCTAATTCAATATGTGCTCTCCGCTTGTCCGCGCCCTCCGCGCGAGATCGTCGTGACGAGCAGCATCAACGAAGCATGAAGAAGAGACTCAAGCTCACCGTCCGCGCCCACGCCAAGGTCAACCTCGATCTGCGCGTCCTCGGCGTCCGCGCGGACGGCTTCCACGAGCTGCGCACCGTCTTTCAGACCATCGAGATGCACGACACGCTCGTGTGCGCGGAGAAACCTGGCCCCTTCACGTTGAAGTGCCGCACGCCGGGGGTACCGCTCGATGCGAGCAATCTCGTGTGGAAGGCGGCGGCGGCGCTGTGGGCCGCGCTCGGGCGCGCGGGGGAGACGTGCGACACGGTCGTCCAGATCGACAAGAAGATCCCGCTCGAAGCGGGCCTGGGCGGCGGCAGCTCCGACGCCGCCGCGGCGTTGACGGCCCTTGGGCGCCTGTGGGGCGGCGCGCCGATCACGCTGCTCCGCGAGGTCGGCGCCACGATCGGCGCGGACGTCGCGTTCTTCCTGTCCGGCGGCACGGCGCTCGGTCTGGGCCGCGGCGAGGAAATCTATCCGCTCGTCGATCTCCCGCCCCACTTCGTCGTCATCGTCCGGCCGCCGTTCGGCGTGTCCACGGCCGAGGCCTACGCCTGGTACGACGAGGACCGCACCGAGGGGGTCCGTGAGATTCGCGAGTTCCAGCACCTCCCGGTGCCCTGGCCGAGCCGGGCCGCGCAGATGGTCAACGACCTCGAGCCGCCGGTCATCCGGCGCCACCAGGAGATCGCGGGCCTGAAAGCCCAGTTGCGGGAGGCCGGCGCGATGGCCGCGGCCATGTCGGGCAGCGGCTCGGCCGTTTTCGGTCTGTTCCGGGGCCGTGGGGCGGCCGAGCGGGCCGTCAAACCCTTGTGCCGTAACGGGAACAGGGCCTGGGTGACCCGGACGCTGACGCGCGCCGAACACGAGCGGCGGGCCCGTGCGGTTGCTCGAAAAAGCTAGTTCCTATACACTTCATCTCTTGCGGATGGCCTTTCGGGCTCCCACTAGAGATTTGGTAATTGGGTCATTGGGCAATCTGGTAATCGGGTAATCGAGACCAATTTCCACATTTCCCGATTACGCAGTGACCCGATGTTATTGGGGCGTGGCCAAGCGGTAAGGCGCGGGACTTTGGATCCCGTATTCGGAGGTTCGAATCCTCCCGCCCCA
>DAIUEK010000302.1:0-3155 GCA_036845165.1 Vicinamibacterales bacterium
TCGAACGGCTGCGGAGCCAGATCCCCGACGAGTACCGCGAGTACCGCGACCTCGACTTCTCGAGCCGCCTGTCCGACACGCTCACGCTGAGCACCTTCCACGGATGTCCGTCCGGCGAGATCGAGAAGATCGTCGAGTTCCTGCTGCGCGACGTCGGCCTGCACGTCACGATCAAGCTGAACCCGATGCTGCTGGGGAACACCGAGACGCGTCGGCTGCTTCATGAAGAGCTGGGGTATCGCGACATCCGCGTGCCCGACAGCGCGTTCGACCGCGACACCACGTGGGACCAGGCCGTTCAATTCGTCGACAGGCTGGGCCGGGTCGCCGCCAACGTCGGCCTCGGCGTTGGCGTCAAGTTCACCAACACGCTGATCGTCGAGAATCACCGGACGTTCTTCCCGGCGGGTCAGACGGAGATGTATCTCTCCGGCCCTCCGCTGCACGTGCTGGCGATGCACCTGGTTCGCCGGTTCCGGCGCCAGTTCGGAGACCGGTACCCGATCTCGTTCTCGGGCGGGATCGATCGCGTGAACTTTGCCGACGCGGTGGCGCTGGGGCTCGTGCCGGTGACCGTCTGCACCGATCTGCTGAAGCCGGGCGGCTACGCGCGCGCGCGGGGCTATCTGCAGACGCTCGTCGAGCGGATGGACACCGTACGCGCCGGTAACGTCGGCGACTTCATCCTCCGCGCGTACGATCTCGGCGCGGCCGGGCTCGCGAAGCTCGGTCCGCCGGCGAGCCACGTCGGTCAGGCCTGCCGGGACGCGCTGGCAGACGGGACCGATCTGCGGCAGGCGTGCGGGGACGAGTTCTACGCGCGCTGGCTTTCCGAGGTGAAGCTGCTGAACACCGAGATGTACGTCGAGCGCGCCACGGCGGATCCGCGGTACGCCGAGCCGAACAACAGGAAGACGCCGAGAAAGATCGGGCGCTCGCTGCAGCTCTTCGACTGCATCAGCTGCGACAAATGCGTGCCGGTGTGCCCCAACGACGCCAACTTCACATTCGTGCTGCCCCCGTCGGAGATTCCGATCGTCAAGTTCCGGCGAGAGGGAGGCGCATGGCAACGATGGGAGGAGGGAACCCTCAGGATTGAGGAGAAGCATCAGATCGGGAACTTCGCCGATTTCTGCAACGACTGCGGCAACTGCGACGTCTTCTGTCCAGAGGACGGCGGTCCCTACGTCGTCAAGCCACGTCTGTTTGGCAGCCGCAACGCATGGGACAGCTCTCCGACGCTGGACGGTTTCTTTCTCGATCGACACGAGGGACGGGAAACCGTCATGGGCCGATTCGCCGGCCATGAGTATCGGTTGCAGGTGAGTGACGGACAGGTCGCCTATTCGGGCGCCGCGTTCGCGGTGACGTTTGCCGAGTCCGACCCGGAGCGCACGTTCGAGGGCGACGCCTCGTCTGTCGTCGATCTCACGTACTTCCAGATCATGAACGCGCTCAGGAAAGCGATTCTCGCTTCGTCGGAAGTCAACTACGTGACCTCGTTGTTCTGAGGGCCCTAAGGCGCCATCTGTGTGGGCCGTCGCCTCGTTGACCGCGCGGCGCCCGCGCGGCACAATGGACAGATATGAGCACTGACAGGAGTGGGGACATCGCGCGTCTCGCACAGCGATACACGCCCGAGATGGTGACGTTTCTCCGCGACATGATCGCGATCCCGTCCGAGAGCACGGGCGAGCGCCCGGTCGTCGAGCGCGCCCGCGCCGAGATGGAGAAGGCGGGATTCGACGAAATCAAGGTTGACGGTCTCGGGAACATTCTGGGGCGGATCGGCACCGGCACGACCGTCATCGCGTTCGACGCACACCTCGACACGGTCGGCGTCGGCGACCCTTCCACCTGGAAGCGCGACCCGTACAAGGGCGATCTGAAGGACGGCGTGATCTACGGCCGCGGCGCCGGCGACCAGGAGGCCGGCATGGCGGCGGCGGTGTACGGCGGCCGCATCATCAAGGAGCTCGGGCTCGACGGCGACTATCAGCTCTGGGTGACCGGAACGGTGATGGAGGAGGACTGCGACGGCCTCTGCTGGCAGTACATCATTCGCGAACAGGTGCTGCGGCCCGACGTCGTGGTGATCACCGAGCCGACCAGGCTCGGCGTGTACCGCGGTCACCGCGGGCGGATGGAAATGGAGGTCCGCACGCAGGGGCTGTCGTGCCACGGATCGGCTCCCGAGCGCGGCGTCAACGCGGTCTACAAAATGGCGCCGATCATCGCCGACATCGAGCGTCTCAACGACCGGCTGGCGGCAACCGCCGATCCGTTTCTCGGAAAAGGGACGGTGACGATTTCAGATATCCGCTCGACGTCGCCGTCGCTCTGCGCGGTGGCCGACAGCAGCACGATCCATCTGGATCGCCGCCTCACGCGCGGCGAGACGATGGAGCATGCGGTGGCTGAGATCCAGGCGCTGGAGAGCGTCAAGGAAGCCGGCGCGATGGTGACTGTGCTCGACTATGCGCGGCCGTCGTACACCGGCCTGACGTACCCGACCAAGAAGTACTACCCGACCTGGATCCTGGAGGAGCACGATCCGGCTGTGGTCGCCGGCGTGCGCGCCGCCGAGCAGGCGCTCGACGCCCGGCCGGTCGTCGGCAAATGGGGTTTTTCCACCAACGGGATCGCCACCTGCGGCATGTTCGGCATCCCCACGATCGGATTCGGTCCCGGCGACGAGATCTACGCCCACGGTCCAGAGGATCAGTGCCCGGTCGAGCACCTGACGCGCGCGGCGCGGTTCTACGCGGCGTTCCCGCGCATGTTCGTCGAGACCCTCGCCGGGAGGCGCGGCTGATGCACAGTGGCATCCTCCGGAAGATCGAAGCGCTGAAATCGCTTCGTCACGATCTGTTCAACCACGACGTCCTGCAGACGAGGGCGCTCTCCGACGAGGCGGTACGGGCGATCGTGCTCGCGGCCGAGATTCTCGAGGACATCGCGCGCGGCGGTGTGTCGCTCCGCAGTTTCGAGAGCGGCCTCGGCGTCGCCCTGTTTCGCGACCATTCGACGAGGACGCGCTACGCGTTCCGGTCCGCCTGCAATCTTCTCGGCCTCGCGACCGAGGAACTCGATGAGTCGACGTCCCAGATCGCCCACGGCGAAACCGTCCGCGAGACGGCCGCGATGCTCGGCTT
>DAIUEK010000303.1:0-3155 GCA_036845165.1 Vicinamibacterales bacterium
TCAGTTATTCGAACGCGCTGATGCCGCGGCCGAGGTAGATCGACGCCGACGTACTGTCGTCCCAACCCACGTTGGCGTGCGGCACGGACCACGCCGAGATTCGTGTTGGTTCGAACACGGGCGCGCCGAGCGCCGGACAGCTGAGGCAGTAAGTCCCCTCGTGGGCGCCCAACCAGATCAGGTTCCGGTCCCACTCGACGAACACGTTCTCAGACGTGCCGCGCCACCAGCTTTCGTACTTTTCGATGTCCCCGTCGCGCGGCGGCACGAACGACGCGACCTCCTTCGGCTGTGCCGGGTTCGTCAGGTCGAACACGCGCAGGCCGGCGTTGAACCAGGTGACCGCCATGATGTTCGGCCGCGCCGTGCCCGGTGCAATCCACGCCTGTTGGTTGTGCGATCCGAACCGGCCGCGCGCCTGGCAGAAATCGGTGTAGGGCGCGTCCTTCGGAGCCTGGGGCCTGGGCAGCATGCCGACCAGCTTCGGGTTGCGCGGATCCTTGACGTCGATCACGTACGGAATCTTGTACGGTTCGCGGCAGTCGGCGTGGATGGTTTCCGGCGTGCCGAGGAGGATGCCGTTCAGCTGGGGATACCTGGGATGCGCGATGAGCGGCTGCACCGTGTGGAACGGAATCCCGCCCATGGTCTCGTATTCCCACAGGAACTTGCCATAGGGCTTCGGATTACGGATGTCCGTCAGGTCCATCACGTACATCCCGAACGCGCCCATCCCGACGTAGCCGACCGTGCCGCCGTCCTCGGGCCGTTTGGGGACCATCATCGACCCGTGATTTCCCGTCCAGGACGACCGGTCGTTCGCGAACGAATACTTCTTGTATTCCGCTTCCTCCCCGTACTTCTGCCCGGGGACCCACCAGCGCGAGACCTCTTTCACGTTCGCGGGATCGCTCATGTCCACGATCATGATGCCGTTGCTGAACGCGCGCTGCGAGTTCTCCATGCGGAGATCTTCGCCCCAGCCTGCCTCGAGGTACGCGTACTTGCCGCCGTCGTAGAAGTTCATGTGGGTGCCCATACCCTTGGCGCCGGTGCTGAACTCGCCAAGGAGCTTGGGATTCGCCGGGTCGGTGACATCGAAGTTACGGATGCCCCGAAGGCCGGTGTAGTTGTCGTACAGCTTGTGTATTTCGGGTTCGTACTGGCCGAGCGGATGTTCCGGCGTGCCGTTGGTCAGCGGCGCCGCCGCCGTGGACATCATGATCCACTTCTTCAGCGTCTTGTTGTAGATCACGGGCCCACCCAGGCGCTGCGAGGACTTCATCAGCACCGGCTTCTTCGCCTCACTGATGTCCACCCACCCCCCGTTGGCGGGGAGGAGGCGTTGGCGCCCCTTCGCCCACAGGACCATCAGCGGCTCGCCGCTGCTGATGCTGGGTCCTGACAGGTGCGAAACCACCTGCATGTTCGAGACGTACTGCTTCTGATCCAGGTAGTCGAGCGCGCCCATCGGCAGCCGGAAGGGAACCATGCCCCCGTTCGGCGTCAATCCCGTCTTCTGCGCGGATCCGGTGATGCCGGAAAGTCCGGCGCCCGCCGCGGCGGCGACCGCGCCGGCGGCATTCCTCAAGAGCTTTCTTCGACTCAGTCCCGACATGCCGTCACCTCGTTGATGGATGCTTTAGCCCCGGTTGTTCACCGTCACGAGCTTCATCTCCGTCATCTCCTCGATCGCGTACTTCACGCCCTCGCGGCCGAAGCCGGACAGCTTCACGCCGCCGTAGGGCATGTGGTCGACCCGGAACGTCGACACGTCGTTCACCATCACGCCGCCGGCCTCGATCTCGTCGACGGCCTTCGCGATGATACGGTCATCGTGAGTGAAGATCCCCGCCTGCAGCCCGAAGTCGCTGCCCGTTGCGGAGGCGATCGCTTCGTTCACGTCGCTGTACTTCTGCAGCGTCACGACAGGCGCGAAGACCTCCTGGCAGTTCACGCGCACGTTCGCGGGAGCGGACTCGATGATCGTCGGCTGCCACATGCCGCCGGTGACCGTGCCTCCGGTGAGCACGCGCGCGCCCGCCGCTTTTGCCTCCTCGATCCATTCCTGGACGCGTTGGGCCGCGACCGCGTCGATGACGGGCCCCAGGTCGGTGTTCTCGCTCAGCGGATCGCCGGTCTTGAGCGCCTGCGTGCGCCGCACGAGCTCCGACTTGAATTGATCGTAGACGTCCGCGTGGACGTAAATGCGCTGCGCCGAGATGCACGACTGGCCGGCATATGAGAACCCGCCCCACGCCACGCGCTCGGCGGCGTAGGCGACGTCCGCGTCCTTGTGGACGATGACCGCGGCGTTCCCGCCCAGTTCGAGCGTGATGCGCTTCCGGCCGCACTTGCCCTTCAGCGCCCAGCCGACCGCGGGGCTGCCGGTGAAGGAGAGCAGTTTAATTCGGTCGTCCTGGATCAAGGGCGCGGCGTCGCTGGTCGTACAGGGAACGACCGCGTAGCCGTCCTTGGGCCAGCCCGCCTCGACCGCGATGCGCCCGAGCTTCAGCGCGGAGATCGGCGTCTGCGTCGCGGGCCGGATGATGATCGGGTTGCCCGCGGCCAGCGCCGGGGCGACCTTGTGCGCGACCAGGTTGAGCGGGAAGTTGAACGGCGTGATGCCGGCCACCGGCCCGAGCGGCACGCGGCGCACCTGCGCCTCGCGCCCTTCGAGGCCGGGCAGCCAGTCGAGCGCGACGATCTCGCCGTGGATCCGCTTGGTCTCCTCGGCGGCGATCCTGAACGTGAACACCGCGCGATCCACCTCGAGGCGGGCGGTCCGGATCGGCTTCCCGGCCTCCAGCGCGATCGTCTGTGCGAGCTCCTCGCGCCGTTCAGCGATCGTTGCCGCGATCGTTTCCAGGATCTGCGCGCGCCGCCACGACGCGAGCTTGCGCGTCACCTGAAACGCCTTCGTCGCCTCGGCAATCGCGCGTTCGATCTCCTTCGGGCCCGCGCGGTGCACGATCGCGACGAGTGCCGCGTCGAAGGGGCTTCGGACCTCGAAGGTGCCGCCCGTCTTGATCTCTTCGCCCCCGAGCAGGATCCCGAATTCGCCGAGCCGCGGCGGTCCTCCCGCCTTCGGGTGCTCCCCGTGCGTGTCCGCGCCGCGGAGCCGGGTCGGTGTCGTCACTTCAGCCATAAGGTCG
>DAIUEK010000304.1:0-3144 GCA_036845165.1 Vicinamibacterales bacterium
ATCTCGACGCTGACAGTACAGGTCTATACGTACGCCATCTCTCCCTACAAGGACTGGCATCGCCAAGCCTGGGCGGGCGCGCTGGTGCTGGTGATGATGGTGCTGACGTGTTCGCTGCTGGCCCGCGTGGCGACGGCGCGGATGGAGCGGATGCAGCGTGGGAGCTGAGATTACGCGGCTCTTTGACGCGGCGGTAGCACGTGCGTCACACCCATGAGTAGCGCGGCAGCTACCCTGCTCCGTGTGACACCCCCACGCGTCCTCGTCGTCGAGGACGAGCAGGACATCGCCGCCCTCATCAAGCACACGCTCGAGCGATCGGGCGACGCCTCCGTCGAGATCGTGGGGCGCGGCGACGAGGCCCTGCGCGCCATCGCCGGCCGGCCGCCGGATCTGGTGATTCTGGATCTGAATCTCCCGGTCGTGAGCGGCGACGACGTCTGCCGGATCCTGCGCCAACGTCCGGAGACCCGACACATCCCGATCATCATGCTGACGGCGCGAACGTCCGAAGCGGACAAGGTCACCGGCCTCGACCTGGGAGCGGACGACTACATCACGAAACCGTTCAGCCTGCGGGAGCTGGGCGCGAGAGTGCGCGCGGTCCTCCGCCGTCGTCAGACGGGGACGGACCAGACGCGCCAGGCGGCGTATCGAGGCAAGCATCTGGTCGCCGACTTCGAGGCGGTCTCGATCGCGGTGGACACCGCGCCGGTGCGACTCACGCGCCGCGAATTCGAGCTGCTGCGCTTCCTGGTGGAGAACCGCAACCGCGTGATCTCGCGCAATCGCCTGCTGGAACGCGTGTGGGGCTACGACCACTTCATCGAAACGCGGTCCGTCGACGTGCACGTGGGACGGCTGCGCGCCAAGCTCGGCGCGGCGGGACAGCAGATCGAGACCGTCATCGGCCTCGGCTACCGTTTCAACGAGTGATCCGGCGGGTCCGGACGCCGCGTTGACAGTGCCCGGACGCGGCCGCTAGACTCTGGGCATCGTGTCGGCCGCCCACTTCAGGTTCCGGTCCATGGCCGGTGCCGCGTGCGTAGCCGGCCTGCTGGGCGTCCTCCCCTGCTCGGCGCAAATCACGCCGCCGAACGGTCCGGCACCACCGAACGACACGCCGTCCATCAAGGTCGGCGTCCTGATCTTCGCCGACTACACCGTCCAGCAGCAGCCCAAGGTCAAGGATGCCGACAATAATGCCATCACGCTGACCGCGTTTCAAATCGGCCGCAGCTACATCAACGTCACCGGCCACATCTCGCACAGCATCTCGTTCCGGGTGACGCCCGACATCGTGCGCGACGCCGATGCCGCCAGCTCACTCGATGGGAGCTACACCTTCCGACTCAAGTTCGCCTACGTGCAGTGGAGCCTCGACGACCACATGACCAGGGGATCCTTCGCGCGCTTCGGCATGGAGCCGACTCCGTGGGTCGAGTTCATTGACGGCGTTTACCGCTACCGCTTCCAGGGACAGACGTTCGAGGACCGTGAGGGGATTCTCCCCTCGTCTGATGCCGGCGCGTCGTTCCACTACAGCTTCGCCGGCGACTATGGGGACGCGCAGGCGGCGATCTTCAATGGAGAGACGTTCTCCCATGCGGAGGTCAACGATCAGAAAAGCCTCCAGCTGCGGGCGACGATCCGCCCGATGCCGTCCCGGGCGTTGCTTCACGGACTGCGGCTGACCGCCTTCTGGGACCGTGATGCCTACGTGAAGAACGCCGACCGGCGGCGCGCGATTGCGGCCGTGACGTTCGAGCACCCGCGGCTGAACGCCGGCTTCAATTACCTCGCCGCGAAAGACCGGACGTCGGCGGCGGCGACCGCGATTTACGGCCGGGGATGGTCAGCGTTCGTCACGCCGCGTACGGCGTGGGGTTGGGAGGGACTCCTCCGCTTCGATCACCTGCAGCCGAGCAAGGTCCTTCCGGCCCAGATGAAGAATCGCGCGATCGCCGGCATCGCGTACTGGTTTCCGCACCAGGGAGCGGTCGCCAGCGCCCTGCTGTTGGACATCGACAACGTGACGTCAAAGGGTTTCACGCCGGCGCAGCCGACGGTGCGGAAGATCGCCCTGCACGCGCTCGTAAGCTTCTGAATGGTGCGGCAGAGCACAAGGGACCATGTACGGCTCGGCGACCACCCAGGTGATCGCGGTGGCATATTTCGCGGCCATCACGCTCGCGAGCGATGTAATTTTATGCGGCGAAGGCGGGCAGGGGCTAGCGGCTATCCGCTCCAGCCGCGGTCCTCGAGTTCGACGATCTGCAGGTTGAAGATGCCCAGCGCGCGCTCGACGCGGTGCCAGTCCGTGTAGAGCGCCTGCTTCAGGACGCGGTCGTCCTGGACGTCCTGCACCTCCCAGCCGTCGCGGCCGCGGTCCCTGATGGAGAATTTCCGCGTGTGACCTTCCTGGCGCAACTCTCTGGCAAACATGGTGGGGATCGATCTTGTACCTCAGGGATCGTGTCTCGCGGTGTAAACAGTGCGTAACATCAGGAGGGCATTTGCCCCAAATCCGCCATCGCTGGCGTGCGAGTCGCGGAACATTTGTCCGCGACGCGCCGCCCACCCAAGAAAGGAGACCGACCACCGGCCACCGGCCGGTACAGAGAGAATCGCACGGAGCGATAACGGCGACGCTACGGCCCCGTTTCGATGTCGTTCTCTTCACTCTGCCGCGCCCAGATCGCCAGATCGCGAACCAGCCATTACAATCGACAGGATGAACGACGTCCTCACCCTCATCCTCGGCGGAGGACGCGGCACGCGCCTCTACCCGCTCACGCACATGCGGTCGAAGCCAGCGGTGCCGATCGGCGGCAAGTACCGGCTGATCGACATTCCCATCAGCAACTGTCTTCACGCGGGGCTCAAGCGCATCTTCGTGCTGACGCAGTTCAATTCCGCGTCGCTGAACCGCCACGTCGCGCAGACCTACCGGCTGGACATGTTCTCGGACGGCTTCGTCGAGGTGCTCGCCGCGGAGCAGACCCCCGACAGTTCCGACTGGTTCCAGGGCACGGCGGACGCCGTCCGCCGGGCCGCGCGGCACTTCGCCGGCTACGACGCGGAGCACTACCTGATCCTCGCGGGGGATCATCTCTATCGCATGGATTTCCGCGAGCTGATCGA
>DAIUEK010000305.1:0-3143 GCA_036845165.1 Vicinamibacterales bacterium
ACTAGTGGACGTCGGGCACGGTGGTGGTCGTGGTCCTTGCCTTCTTCAGATACTTGTCGTACCACGCAAGGTAGCGCCCCAGGCGATCCCGCACGAAACTGGGCCGGCTGATGCCGTGGAACTCGTTCGGATAGATCACGAGCTGCGTCTCGATGCCGAGGCTGCGCAGCGCCTGGTACATCTGCTGGCCGCCCTGGATCGGCACGTTGAAATCGCGCTCGCCGCCCAGGAACAGCGTCGGCGTCCTGATGCGGTCGGCGTGCAGGAACGGATAGCTGATCTTGACGTAGGTTTCCCACGATTTCGCGTTCCAGGGCGGGCCGATCTCGTAGTCGTACTGGATGATGTACTGGTCGGTTCCGTAGAAGGCCGCCGTGAACGCCGTGCCCGCACCGCTCGTCGCAGCCTTGAAGCGCGGATCGCTCGCGATCATGTAGTCGGTCAGGATGCCGCCGTAGCTCCAGCCACCGACGCCCAGGCGATCCGGATCGGCCACCCCCATCTTGATGACGGAATCGACGCCCGCCTGCAGGTCCTCCACCTCGTAGTGGCCCCAATCGGCGAAGATCGCTCGCGAGTATTTCGTGCCGCGGCCGGCACTGCCCCGATAGTTGACCGCCAGCACGCCGTATCCGTGGGCCGCGAACCACTGCCGCTCGGTGCTGAACGAATGCTGGTCCTGTCCGTTGGGCCCGCCGTGGATGCGCAGCAGCAGCGGGACCCTCGTCCCCGCCACGTAGCCGGCCGGTTTCGTCAGCAGGCCGTGCACCTCGGTGCCGTCCTTGCTCGTGAAGGTGACCTCCTCGGTCGGCGCGATCTCGAGTTCGGCGAAGAGCGCGTCGTTCTGATGGGTGAGCGGCCGCAGCTCGTTGGCGTCCATCGCGTACACTTCCGTGGCCTTCGCATCGCCGCCAGAAAGCACCGCAGAGCACGCTCCTTCGGAGGTCCAGCTCGACACGACGACGGGTGGCGTCAACAGGCGCTGCACGGCGCCACCAGCCAGGTTCACGCGGACCGGGTACACCGATCGATCGTCGGTCACCATGAAGGCGATGGATTTGCCATCGAGGCTGAACTGCGGCGCGCTGACGCCGCGATCGAGATCTTCGACCGCTTTCACGCGTGCCGGCGCCGCGCTGCCATCAGAGGGCACGAGCGCGAGATGCTCCAGGCTGTAGGCGCCGTACTTCCTCTCGTCGCCCTCGAGCAACGCGATCCACTTCCCATCCGGGCTCCATTCGAGGCGGGAGCGTCCGCCGCGGCTGGTCTCCGGTGTGAGCGCCTTGTCGGCGGAGCCCGGCCTCGCCTCAGCCACGAACACCCGGCTGGAGGGGTCGCGGTCCGGATCTGCCGCGTGGTTGCTCATGAAGGCGATGCGCGTGCCGTCGGGCGACCATGACGGTCCCGACTCGTCCCATGTGCCGGCCGTCAGCCGATCCAGCTTCTTCGTCGCCACATCGAACAGGTAGATGTAGCTGTGGCGCTCCGACAGCAGGTACCCCTGCACGTCCTGCTTGTACTTGTAACGGTCGATCACGATCGGCTTCGGCGGCTTCGGCCGGCCGCCCGCTTCCGCCGCTGCCGATCCCGGGGTCTCCGCCTCGGGATCCGGATCCCCGACGACCAGCGCAAGCCGCTTCGAGTCGGGTGACCACTCATAGCTCTGCAGACGCCCTTTCACGTCCGTGAGCTGCGTCGCATCTCCTCCGTTGCGATCGAGCAGCCACACCTGGCTGCCCTTGGCCGGGCCGGGCCGGCCTGAGGTGAACGACAGGTACTTTCGGTCCGGACTCCACCGCGGCGAGGATTCGCTGTCCTGGCTCGACGTCACCTGGCGATCGCCCTTGCCATCGGCGCCGACCATCCAGATGTGCGAGCTGCTCTTGTCTTCCTTCACGTCAATGCTCGAGACGACGTAGGCGATCGACCGGCCGTCGGGGGAACAGTGCGGATCGCGCACGTCGCGAATCCGCGCGACGTCGTCAAGCTTGAGCGGATGCCTCGCGGGCTGCGCGAGCGCCGCCGCGGTCGACGCCAGAACGAAGGCCAGAATCAGGGATCGTCGGGAGGTGAACATGAGCGCACTGCCTCCTTGCACTCGGGAGTCGGAACTCCATCGTTGGCGATTGATCAGGTAGGCCTGGAGCTGGCCGGGCTGCGCGCCTGCGGCAAAACCATAGGTGGCACCAAGAACCAGGTACGTCACCATCGCGCGCGGCCCTGGCAGCTCACGGTTCAGCGTTTCGTCTTGCCGGTCATCGGCACGAACCGCACGGGAAGCGTGCGGATTGTCTCGGTACCGGTTGCCGTGCGGCGCAGGATACGAAGCTCCTGCACCGCTGTGGGGCCGACGGGAATCGCCATCAGCCCGCCGATTTTCAGTTGCTGCACCAGCGCGGGCGGCACCTCTTCGGGGGCTGCGGTCACCATGATGCGGTCGTACGGCGCGTGCTCCGGCCATCCCAGGTAGCCGTTGCCGGTCCGGACGTGGACATTCCGGTAGCCGAGCCGCGCCAGTGTTTCGCGCGCGCGTTCCGCCAGCGGCGCGACGATCTCGATGGTGTAGACCGAACTGACCAGAATGCTCAGCACAGCGGCCTGGTAACCGGAGCCCGTCCCGATCTCCAGCACGTTGTGATTCGGCTCGAGGGCGAGCGCCTCGGTCATGAACGCGACGATGTAGGGCTGGGAGATCGTCTGATCGTGGCCGATGGGGAGCGGCGCGTCGCTGTAGGCATCCGCGCGGACGGACTCCGGAACGAAGAGGTGACGAGGCACGGCGAGCATCGCGTCGAGCACGCGCGCGCTGCGGATGTCGCGGGCCCTGAGCTGTTCATCGACCATCCCCCGGCGCTCGGCTTCCCGCTCGCGCGGCCCGACCTGCGTACCGGTCCCACCAGGACCACCGGCGAACGCGGCGACCAACAGCGCGAGGGAGAGCGTTTTCACGAAGGACGCACGCCTGCGATCGTCAGTACCCATGCGCTTCCCCCGCGGGCCTTCGGGCGACGATAGGCTGGATTAGCGGGGTCTCCGCTCGGCAAGTTAACAGAAGATCCGTTCTCCGACACCGCCCGCCGACGCCCCCCGCGGTACCGCGCCCCGGGCACAGGGCTAATTATGGCAGCTGCGGGTGACCTGTC
>DAIUEK010000306.1:0-1822 GCA_036845165.1 Vicinamibacterales bacterium
CCGGATTCACCAGCTGCGGCAGGGCGTCGATGTAGGTGCCCTTCAGCTTCATCAGCCCGCGCCACTCGAGCACCAGGCGCGGCATCTCGTGAACCAGCGCCAGCTCCTCCAGCACGTCGAAGGCGGTGGAATGCGCCTTGGTCTTCGTCGTCCGCTGGAGCGTCTCCGTCTTCAGCCCCATCTTGTCGAAGAGGATTTCGCCGAGCTTCTTCGGCGAGTTGATATTGAACTCCTCGCCGGCGAACTCGTAGACGCGCCGCGCCAGGCCGTTGAGCACTTCGTCGATCTTCACCGACTGGGACGCGAGCGCCGGGGCGTCGATCCGCACGCCGGCCCGCTCGATCGCCATCAGCACCGGGATCAGGGGATGCTCGAGTTGCGCGTAGAGCGGCTGGAGCTCCGCCGCGTCCATCAGCGCGCCGAGCGGCGCCGCGAGCTGGAGCGCGAGGTCCGCGCGCTCCCCCGAATAGTCCAGGGCGGCCTGCAGCGGAACCAGCGAGAACGACACCGACTTCGCGCCGCGGCCGCAGACGTCCTCCTCCGTCAGCGCCTTGTAGCCGGTGTGCTCGAGCGCCAGATCCTCGAGCCGATGCGACGACCGGGTCGCGTCCACGAGATAGCTCGCCAGCATCGTGTCCAGCTCGAGCCCCTGCAGGCCGACGCCGTGGCGCTCCAGCAGGATGGCGTCGAACTTCAGGTCGTGGCCGATCTTGCGGATCGCGGGATCCTCGAGCACCGGCTTCAGGACGTCGAGCGCGGCGCGCGCGTCGAGCCCCCCCTCGAACCCGAGCCCCGATCCGACGAGCGGCACGTAGCGGGCCTGGTGAGGGGTCGTCGAGAACGACAGGCCGACGATCGCGGCGCGCATCGCGGAGGGTGTGTCCGCCAGCACGCGCAGCGCAAAGCGGCCCGCCGTGCGCAGATCGGCGGCGAGCGCGGCGACCCCTTCGAGGGTGTCGACCACCTGGTAGTCCTTGACGACCGTCTTCGCCGTCGGCGCGAATTCCATGACGAGCGTGCGGAACCCCAGGCGCGAGAACAGATCGAAACAGCGCTCCCGGGAGGCGCCGCGGTACCGCAGCGCCTCGGGCTCGAAATCGACGGGGCAATCCACCGCGATGCGGGCCAGCACGCGGCTCTGCCGCGCAGCGTCCGCATGATTGAGGAGCCCCTCGCGCTGGCGCTTGTTGGAGACCTCCGAGGCGTGCGCCAGGAGGTTGTCGAGATCGCCGTAGGCCGCGATCAGATCGCGCGCCCCCTTTTCGCCGATGCCGGGGACCCCCTTGATGTTGTCGATCGAATCCCCCATGAGCGCGAGGACATCGACCACCTGTTCGGGCGCGACGCCGAACTTCTCTTTCACGCCGGCGGCGTCGTACCAGGTGCCTTCTTCCTTCGTGTTGTAGACCTTGACGCCGTCGCGGACGAGCTGAAAGAAGTCCTTGTCGCCGGTGACGATGGACACATCGAAGCCCTGCGCGACCGCCTTCGTGGTGAGCGTGCCGATGACGTCGTCCGCCTCGTAGCGCTTCGACGTCAGGATGGGCACGCCCATCGCTTCGCACGCCTCGTGCACCCACGGGATCTGCTCGGCGAGGTCGCCCGGCATCGGCGCGCGGTTCGCCTTGTAGTCGGTCACGATGTCGTCGCGGAAGGTCGGTCCAGCGAGGTCGAACGACGCGGCGATGTATTGCGGCTGGTGGTCGCTCAAGAGCTTCCGCAACATCGTCACGAATCCGTAGACGGCGTTGGTGGATTTTCCATCGGGACCGGTCAACCCGCGGATCGCGTGATACGCGCGATACATCTGCGAGCTGCCGTC
>DAIUEK010000306.1:1922-3140 GCA_036845165.1 Vicinamibacterales bacterium
CCCGCGCTGGTCGCGCTGCGCGGTCTTCCGCTGAACACCGACCTGCGGACGCGCGCGGACCAGCTGAAGAACCAGGTCCGCGAGCTCTACTCGTCCCCCTACGCGCAGGTCGTGCGCGTCACCAACTGGACCAGGCACGGACGACGGTTCGTGGGGATCCGGCTGAACGTCCCCGACATCCGCGCGCTGCCCAAGGCCGCGCCGTTCTCGTGGGAGACCTACGACCTGCATGACGAGGCGGACCAGGTCAGCTTCAAACAGGCGCTCACCAGGCCAGCCGGCAATGCCGAGGCCGTGCGCGCGGCGGGCTGGACGGGCCACGAGCTCGTCGCGTTCCGGCTGCACCTGCCGGCGCGCATCAGGTTTCACAACTCGCGCGATCTCGAGACCAACGCGACGCGCTCCGCCTCGCGCGGAAACATCCTGACCTGGGAGCAGCGGCTGCCGGATCGGATCGCGGGGAAGCCCATCGCCTACGCGGAGGACAGGAAGCCGGACGTGATGGAAGTGCGGATGGATCGCGCGTCCATTCTCTACACGACGCTCTGGCTGTTCGGGTTCGCGTTCCTGGCCGCGGTCGTCGTGCTCGGCGGGCTGATCTGGCTGACTATGCGCCGGGGCCCCGCAGATCCTGCGTCTTCTTCTCCCCTTCACTGATCGAGATGTGCTTCGCCCCCTCGCGTGCCTGTTCGAGGTACGTCGGGTCGAACCATTCCCCCTGTTCCACGTCGTCCACCGCGACGATCAGGTAATCGCCGGCCGGGAGATTGCGCAGGCGGTAGGCGCCGGACTGATCCGTCCGCGCGGCCTGGATCTGGCGCGACTGCGCGCGCCAGTACTGCGGGTCGGTGGAGAACGCGATGACGGTGACGGCTGCCAGCCCGCTGCTCTTCGCGTCGCGCACGATGCCGGAAATCTCCGTCGATCGATCCGTCAGCAGGACGGTGACGTTGTCGAGGTTCTGTCCGGGCTTGATGTCGAAGGCCTGATCGGTGACGTCCTCCCCGCCAACGCTCACCGACTTCAAGGTCCACTGCGCCTGTGCCTGGTCCCGGCCCTGCGCACCCTGGGCCTGGCCGGTGACGCGGATGAAATGCTTTCCCGGCAGCAGGTTGCTCACCTGGAACGCGCCGTTCTTCTCCGCGCGGCCGACGCCGCCGTTCAGTCCGCCGCCGCGGCCCCCGCCACCACCACCGCCGCCGAGCGGCAACGGCGACG
>DAIUEK010000307.1:0-3140 GCA_036845165.1 Vicinamibacterales bacterium
CGGCACGAGATGGGGATCTTCGAGGCGTCCAATCGCCCGAAGAGCCGCCGCGCGCGTGTCGGCGCTCCCGGAAACAACGAGCGGCAGGAGGATGTCGGCGCCCGCCCAGGCCTTCTCGGCGTTGAGCACGGCCAGCGGCTCGGCGCCGGCCGGCTGAGCCATCCGCTGCGCCTGGTCGAGCGTGAGCGGACGCTGCCTGCCCTGAGCGACGTCGAAGGGCCTGCCCTGAGCGACGTCGAAGGGAGGCTGCGGTGCCTGAACGAGGACCAGCAGGGCGCACAGCGTCGCGATCAGTTTCATCGTCGGCCGGAATACTCCAGCATCTGCGCCGTCAGATCCAGCGGATACGAGATTTGGACGTCGGTGATGTCACCCCGGCCGTCCCTGACGGCCTCCAGGCGCGGCTGGACGAATCCCGTGTAGGACGGCATCTGCAGCCGGTCCACGCGCGCCACGACTTCATCGCGCAGCGCCGGATCGAAATGGACGCCGTAGGTCTCGAACAGCGCCTTCGCGGCCTGGTAGTCCCCCTCGGCCTTGATGCGCTGCACGTCCGCCAGCAGGCGGCCGGCCCCTTCCTGGAACGCCTTGATGTCAACGACGACGTAGTAGGTCTTGCCGTCGCGGCGGCGGACGTCGACCGCGCGAGAATTGGCGATCAGCCAGCCGACGATCATCTGGCGGTTCCGCATGTGGTCTTCTTCGATCTGCGACCCCTCGCGGACGCGCCGCAGCTGCACGAGCGCGTTGCGCGCGTAGCCCTCGTACTCGGCGCGAACGATCTCGTCGTGATCCGCGTCGTCCACGAGACCCAGTTCCACGAGCTTCCGGTCCGGGATGAAATACAGCGCCACCAGGTCGGCGCGCGATTCTTCCAGCGCCGAGTACTGCTCCTTCAAGACCCCCTGCGGATTACCCTGGAGGTGCTCCGCGATGCGCCCGGAGCCGTGCCCGATCACCTCGTGCATGTCGGTCGTCAGCTCGCTGGCGACGCTGCCCCACTTCTGGGCGCGTTCGGCTTCCTCCGCGCTCCACGCGAACTCGCGGCGGAATTCCGGCAGCGTCGACTTCTCGTACGCCTGGTTGGCGTTGGACAGTGAGACGGACTTGCTGCCGTGATGCTCGCGGATGGTCTGGTCGTTCGGCAGGTTGATGCCGACCGGCGTGACCGGCCCGGAATCGCCGGTTTCAATCACGACGTCGATCGCGTTGGCGGAGACGCCGCGGACGCCCTGCTTCTTGTACTTGTCGTCCCACGGCATCCGATCCTCGAACCACTGCGCGGCGGCGGCGAGCTTGCGGATGCCCTCGGTCTTGTGCGGGTTGACGTAGTACACGAGCGCTTCCCACGCCCCCTTCGTCCCGCGCGCGTCCATGTAGACCTCGACGAACCCGTTGATCGTGTCGACGGGAGAATCCCCGTCCTGCACCCACGCGATGTCGTAGGCGACGCGGTCCGCGGCCTCGCCGGTCTGGTAGAAGCGAATCAGCGCGCCGAGCGCGTTCGCCATCGGCTCGGTCGCGAACGGAACGGCTGCCTGAAGATGACGCACGATCTCGCGGATGAAGCGGTCGTACAGCCCGCCGATCCGGTAGACCTCCTCGACGAGGGTCTCGGCGCGCTTGACCAGCCGCGAGTTCAGCGGGTAGCGCTCCTCGAACCCCTCGAGGTCCGCCATCGAGACCCCCGAGTACAGGTTGTTCGCGCTCGCCTGGAGGATGTCCTTGCCGGGCCCGGGCGTCTTGCTCGTGACGATGGGGTCGACGTCGAGGTCGAAGAAGAACGGCTGAAGGCGAAGGAGTCTGGCGTCGAGCGTCTCACCCTCGCGGACGGCAACCTGCCCGCCGTTCCGCTCCGCGATGCGCGCGGCCTCCGTGAAGTCGGCCGGCGTGCACTTGAGCACGAACTTGCGCGCCGTCAGGTTGTTGTACGGGCCGGTGTTGATCCAGAAGAGCTTCGTGTAGCGCTGGATCTCGGTGAGCGTCCCCGCCGGGATGCCGCCCGCGTGCGTGACGATTTCTTCCAGCACGTCGCGCATCTCGAGGTTGTGCGCGTACCGCTGGTCGTAATAGATGTCCCGCCCTGCAATCGCCGCCTTGTACAGGTGATAGATCAGGGTCTTCTCGCGCAGCGGCAGCGCGGCGAACCCGTCGGCATACAACTGGACGACGGCCGCTTCGTCGACGCGCTCGAGGAGATAGCGCCTGGTGTCGACGTGGGAGGCGGTCGGAACGCTCACCGGCCGGACCTGCCCGGCGCCGCCGCGCGAGCGCCGCTCTTTGGCAGGCTCGCGTCGTACATCGCCCCGTAGGCCAGGTACTGCTTGACGGGATCCCTGGGATACAGGATCTCGACCGGCGGGATGTCGCCGCCGCGTGCGAGTGATGCGGTCAGCATCGTGTTCACGCCGGCCCAGTAGGTCGGCAGGTTCAGCGTCTTGTAGCGCGCCACGACCTGGTCGCGAAGCTTCGGGTCGAAGGTGACGCCATATTTGTCGACGAGCGCCTTGATCGCCGCGTAATCCCCCTCGCCCTTGATCCGCATCAGCTCCGCAAGCAGGAGCCCGACGCCTTCGCGCATCTTCGCGTAACTTGTGACGCGGACGAAGGTCTTGCCCCCCTTGTCGAAGTACTCAATCGCGCCGGTCTTGTCCTTGATGTAGTGGGCGATCAACTGCCGGTCGCGCTGGTGATCCTCTTCGATCGTGGTGCCTCTCGGAATCCGGCGGAGCTGCGTCAGCGGCGCGCGCGCCGCGTTGTCGTACATCGTCTTCATGACCTCGTCCTGGTCCTTCACCAGTCCGAGCTCCTTCAGCTTCGGATCGGAGATGTTCCACAGGCCCATCAGGTCCGCACGCGCCTCCTCGAGCGTGGAGAAGTACTCCTTCAGGTAGGGCTCGGCGCCCCCCTTGACGCGATCGCTCAACTTGCCCGAGCCGTGCCCGATGACTTCGTGCAAGGCGGTCAGGAGATCTTCCGCCTGTTCGCCGTACTTTGTGTTGCGCGCCGCTTCCTCTGGAGACGCGGCGAACTCGTCGATCAAGGACCCGGCCGCGGCGAGGGCGTGGCTGCTGCCGAGGAACAGGAAGTTCTTGGTGCCGTACTTTTCGTGGATCTCGTTTTCGTTCGGGAGGTTGTCG
>DAIUEK010000308.1:0-3119 GCA_036845165.1 Vicinamibacterales bacterium
GAGATCCGCGGCTCGAAGGCGGTGCGGGAGGCCGCGATCGTGCGGCTCTGACGCGGATTCCAGGGTTCCAGGGTTCTAGGGCCCCGTCACCGAATGGCGATCCGTCGATACCCATGCGTGACGAGATCTTCCAGCTCGACCGCGTCCGCGCCGATCTTCGTCACGCGGTAGCGGGTCCCGACCGCCTGCCCTTCGACCACCATGTAGAGGGTGTCGCCGTCGCCGCCGATGACCGCCGTGCGGCGGGGCCCGCCGGGCACCGTTTCTTCCGCGATCCCCATCAGCGTGAGCGCCGGGAGCGGCGGCGTGAAGACCACCGCGTTCTCCGCGGCGACCGCCGCGTGGACCATGGGCCCGGCCGGGCGCGTCGCGCGGGGAGCCAGCGCAAACGAGAAGGGATTCCGGGGACTGGGCCCCGGCACCGGCGCCTGGGCCATGCGCGCGTGCAGTTTCGCGGCCTGGGAGCGGACTTCGACGGCGAGGGACTCGGCGCCGGCCGTCCCGGCCGGGCGCGCGACCCCCTCGCGCGGCAGCCCGGCATTCTGCAGGGGCATGTTCGCCGCCGCCAGATACGCGACGAGAAGCGCGCCGCCGACGTCGCCACACTGCGTGAAGTCATGCCCGTTGTTTCGGTGCCTTTCAGTTTAGCACCTGTGGTAATATTTGCCGTGCCCCCTGTTTCTGACACCGGGCCTTCCTCTTTTCGGGTTCCTGTCTCCGCAATCGCGATCATCCCCGCGCGGTATCAGTCGAGCCGACTCCCGGGCAAGGCGCTCGAGGAGATCGCGGGGCGTCCGATGATCGAGCACGTCTACCGGCGCGCCGCGGCGGCGACCTCCGTGTCGCGCGTGATCGTGGCGACCGATGACCGGCGGATCCTGGAGGCGGTCGAGCGGTTCGGCGGCGAAGCCGTCCTCACGTCTCCATCGCACCCGAGCGGCACCGACCGTCTCGCGGAAGTCGCCGCGTCGCTCGACTGCGACCTTATCGTCAACGTCCAGGGCGATGAGCCGCTGCTGGCGCCGGAGACCATCGACGCCGCCGTCGCGCCGTTCGCGGAGGACCCGGCGCTCGACATGAGCACCCTCCGGCGGCGCATCTCGAATCCCGCGGAGCTCCAGAACCCGAACGTGACGAAGGTCGTCGTCGATCGCGACGGCTTCGCGATGTATTTCTCCCGGGCCCCGATTCCGTTCACCCGCCCGGGCCAGCCGCCTGTGACGGCGTGGGCGCACATCGGCCTCTACGTCTATCGCCGGGCCTGCCTGCTGCGCGTCGCCGCGCTGCCGCAGACCGCGATGGAGCGCGCCGAAGCGCTCGAGCAGCTGCGCGCCCTCGAATACGGCATCCGGATCAAGGCCATCGAAACGACTCACGACACGATAGGCGTCGACACGCGCGAGGATCTCGCGCGCGTCCGGGCGTTACTGGCGCACCCCCTGGCTACCTGAGAACCCACACGATGCCGCAGTCCGCTTCCCGTCCCGTCAAATACATCCTCGTCACCGGCGGCGTGGTCTCCTCGCTCGGCAAAGGCCTGGCGGCGGCGTCCATCGGCGCGCTCCTCGAGGGACACGGTTACAAGGTCGCCCTGCAGAAGTTCGACCCGTACATCAACGTGGACCCCGGGACGATGAGCCCGTACCAGCACGGCGAGGTGTACGTCACCGACGACGGCGCCGAGACGGACCTGGACCTGGGGCACTACGAGCGGTTCACGAGCCAGGTCACCACGCGGAACAACAACTGGACGACCGGCAAGATCTACCTGCAGGTCATCCAGAAGGAACGGCGCGGCGACTACCTGGGCCGGACCGTCCAGGTCATTCCGCACATCACCAACGAGATCAAGGACGCGATCAAGACGGTCGCGAAGGACGTGGACATCGTCCTCGTGGAAATCGGCGGGACCGTGGGCGACATCGAGAGCCTGCCGTTCGTCGAAGCGATCCGCCAGTTGCGGCAGGACGTCGGGCGCGAGAACACGCTCTACATTCACCTGACGCTGGTGCCGTTCATCGGCACGGCCGGCGAGCTGAAGACGAAGCCGACGCAGCACAGCGTCCGGGATCTCAGGGCCATCGGGATCCAGCCCGACATCCTGCTGTGCCGCACCGATCGGCACCTGGACCAGGAGATCAAGCAGAAGATCGCGCTGTTCTGCGACGTCGACGAGGAAGCCGTCATCACGGCCAAGGACGTGTCGAGCATCTACGAAGTGCCCACGGTGCTCGCCGAGGAGGGGCTCGACCGGATCGTCCTCGATCGCCTGCACCTGCCGCAGACCGAGGCGAAGATGAGCGCGTGGGTGGACCTGGTCGATCGGATCAGGCATCCGACCGACGAGCTCACGATCCATGTCGTCGGGAAATACGTCGGCTACGAGGATTCGTACAAGAGCCTGAACGAGGCGCTGTACCACGGCGGCTTCAAGCACCGGCTGAAGATCAACATCCGGTGGGTCGAGGCCGAAGCGCTGGAACAGCCCGGCGGCGAGCAGCTGCTCGACGGCGCCGACGGCATTCTCGTCCCCGGCGGATTCGGGGACCGGGGCACGCGCGGCATGATGCGCGCGGCGGAGATCGCCCGCGAGCGCGGCATCCCCTACTTCGGCATCTGCTACGGCTTCCAGTGGGCCGCGGTCGAGTACGCGCGGCACGTCTGCGGCCTGGCCGACGCCGACTCCACGGAATGCGCCCCCGAGACGAAGACGAACGTCATCTACAAGCTGCGCGACCTGCTGGGGGTGGACGATCTCGGCGGGACCATGCGGCTGGGCTCCTACGAGTGCAGGCTGAAGCCCGGCTCGAAGGCGCACGCGCTCTACGGCGCCGACGTGATCGCGGAGCGCCACCGTCATCGCTACGAATTCAACTGCCTGTACGAGAGTGCGCTCACGGAGCGCGGACTCGAGATCGTCGGGCGGTCGCTCGACGGCAAGTTCGTCGAAATCATCGAGCTGCCGACGCACCCGTGGTACGTGGCCGTGCAGTTCCACCCGGAGTTCAAGTCGAAGCCGCTCACGCCGCACCCGCTGTTCGCCGGATTCGTCGAGGCGAGCCACCGGCACAAGCGTGCCGCGCCGCATCCAGCCGCGGCGTCCGTGGTAGGGTAAACAG
>DAIUEK010000309.1:0-3071 GCA_036845165.1 Vicinamibacterales bacterium
GGCCTGGGCATGGGGTTTAGGAACGGAAACGATGACAGCGAAGCGCACGAAGACTCCCGCGCCGAAACCGGCGACGAAACCAGGGCCCAGGCTGGTCCCGAAGCCGGGATCGAAACCGGCATCGCCGGGTGACCCCAAGCCGACGGCTCCTCCGGCTCCTCCGCCGCCTGCCTCGCCGCCTGCCTCGCCGCCTGCCTCGCCGCCTGCCTCGCCGCCCGCCTCGCCGCCTGCCTCGCCGAAGCCGCGGAGCGGCGAAGGCGGGCCGAAGCCTCCGCGGGCTCCGAAACCTCCGCGCTCTCAGAAATCAGCAAATCACCAGATCACCAAATCACCAGACGCGTTGGACATCCTGATGGTGACCTCCGAAGCCCGTCCCTTCGCGAAGACAGGCGGGTTGGCGGACGTGTGCGGCGCGCTGCCGCGCGCGCTGGCGCGGCTCGGCCATCGCGTGACGGTCGTGCTGCCGCGGTACCGTGGGACGGAGACGGACGGATCGGCCGGCCAGCCGGCCGACGTGCCGTTCGGCATCCACAGCTACCCGGTGCGGTTCATCGAGCAGGGGCTGACCGAGGGGGTCACCGCGGTCCTGATTGAGGCGCCGGCGCTGTACGACCGTGCCGGCCTCTACGGCGATGCGAATGGAGAATACAGCGACACCGCGTTCCGCTTCGCGGTGCTGTGCCGCGGCGCGCTCGAGTACGCCCGGTCGCGCGGCAGGCGCCCGTCCGTGATCCACGCGCACGACTGGCAGGCGGCGCTCGCGCCCGTCTACGCGCGCACGGTCCTGCGCGACGACCCGATGATCGGCGGCGTGCGGACCGTGCTGACCATCCATAACCTCGCGTTCCAGGGGCAGTTCGATCCGGCCGAGCTCTCCTGGATCGGGCTGGGGCGCGACCTCTTCACGCCGGACCTGCTCGAATTCTGGGGGCGCGCGAGCACCTTGAAGGGGGGCGTCGTCTTCAGCGACAAGATCACCACCGTGAGCCCGACGTACGCGAAGGAGATCCTGACGCCGGAATACGGCTTCGGCTTCAACGGCATTCTCGCCAATCGCGCGGCGGATCTCGTCGGCATCGTCAACGGCATCGACACCGACACCTGGAACCCCGCGACCGACAGGCACCTGCCGGCGCACTTCGACGCCGACGCGCTCGAGCGCAAGGCGGTCGTGAAGCGCGCGCTCCTCGAGCACGCGGGCCTGCCGCGTGACGAGGCCACGATGAAGCGGCCGCTCATCGGCCTGGTGACCCGGCTGACGTACCAGAAAGGCTGCGATCTCGTCGCGGCCGCCGCCGATCGGCTGATGGCCTACGACGCCTCCTGGGTCATGCTGGGGAGCGGCGACCGGTGGTGCGAAGACCTGTGGAGGCAGCTCGCCGCGCGGCACCCCGATCGGGTGGCGGCACGGATCGGCTTCGACGAACGGCTGGCGCACCTCATCGAAGGGGGGGCCGACATGTTCCTGATGCCGTCCTGGTACGAGCCCTGCGGGCTGAACCAGATGTACAGCCTTCGCTACGGCACCATCCCGGTCGTTCGCGGCACGGGGGGCCTCGAGGACACGGTCGTCGACGTGGATGAGGCGCCCACGGAGGGGACCGGGTTCAAATTCCGCGATTACACGCCGGGCGCGCTGGTGTGGGCGGTGGAACGCGCGCTGACCGCCTTCGGCAACGCGAAGCGCTGGAAGACGATCCAGCGAAACGCGATGAAACGGGATTTCTCCTGGGACGTTTCGGCCCAGGAATATGTCAAAGTGTATAGAGGAGCGGAGTAACGATGGCATCGGACAAGGTACAGACGATTACGGACGGCAACTTTGACGAGACGATTGGCGGCGGGAAGCCCGTCCTGGTCGATTTCTGGGCGGAATGGTGCGGCCCCTGCAAACGGCTCGCGCCAACGGTGGAGGAGCTCGCCGGCGACTACGACGGCAGGGTGGTCGTGGGGAAGTTGAACGTGGACGAGAACCCGAACACCGCGTTCAAGTTCAGCATCCGCGGCATCCCGACGCTGCTGCTCTTCAAGGGGGGCCAGGTCGTGGAGCAGGTCGTGGGGCTCGCCGACAAGGATGCGCTGAAGAAGGTCATTGATAAGCACGTAGCCTAGAGTAACCAGCTTCCAGCTTCCAGCAAGAGCGGAGCTGACGGAGCTGCTGGCAAACTGGCAACTGGCAACTTGATACGCAACGTCATCGTCATCGGCTCAGGCCCGGCGGGCCTGACGGCAGGCCTGTATTCCGCGCGCGCGAATCTGAAGCCCCTGGTCATCGAGGGGCTCGAGGCGGGGGGGCAGCTGATGCTCACCACGCTGGTCGAGAACTGGCCGGGATTCCGCGACGGCATCATGGGGCCCGAGCTGATGGGGGAGATGCGCGCGCAGGCGGAGCGCTTCGGCGCGGAGATCATCCGCGGCCACGTGACGTCGGTCGACCTGCTGTCGTATCCGTACGCGGTGACGACGGCCGACGGGGTGTACCGCGGCCGCGCGTTGATCATCTCGACCGGGGCGACGGCGCGGCTGCTCGGCCTGCCGTCGGAGCGCACGTTGATGGGGCACGGCGTCTCGACGTGCGCCACGTGCGACGGATATTTTTTCCGCGGCAAGCCGATCGCGGTCGTCGGCGGCGGCGACTCGGCGATGGAAGAGGCGATCTTCCTCACGCGCTTCGCCTCGCACGTGACCGTCGTCCACCGGCGCGACACGCTCCGCGCGTCGAAGATCATGCAGGACAAGGCGTTCGCCAACCCCAGGATCTCGTTCGAGTGGAACACCGAGATCGACGACATCACGGACGTCGGGAAAGGGGAGGTGACGGGCATGCGGCTGCGCAACCGCGTCACCGGCGAGCGGAAGGCGCTCGTCGTCGAGGGCGTCTTCGTCGCGATCGGCCACACGCCGAACACCGCGCTCTTCACGGGACACATCGACACCGATCCGAACGGCTACATCATCACGCACCAGGGATCGCGCACGAACATTCCGGGCGTGTTCGCGTGCGGCGACGTCCAGGATCACGTCTACCGCCAGGCCATCACGGCCGCCGGCTCAGGCTGCATGGCGGCGAT
>DAIUEK010000310.1:0-3062 GCA_036845165.1 Vicinamibacterales bacterium
GGGCTGACACGCTGCGCTCACGGCCTGGAGATCGCGTCAGGAGTTACGAGTAGAGGAACGCTGCGGAGGCGCGCGAGGACCGCTGGAAGAGGAGAGAAGCGTCGACCGAACACCGTGTCCGACACGAGAAATCGGGCAGCCTGGGCACGCACCCGAGGTCGCCGTCCCGATTCGAGCCGGAACGGTCTCGTCCGTGCGCCGGTGCCCGATGTCGAATGCCGCGGGATCGCCGGGCGGATTCGCCGTCGCTACCGAGTAGACCGGCCGGACCGCCGTCGGAAGCCGTCGGATATCCGCCGCTGTGAAATGCCCGCGCCCATCGTTCAGCCAGAGACCGACGGCTGCTCCCGACAGTGGCACGCCAACCACGATGTCCGCATCGGCGTCGTGATCGACATCGGCCACGCTGATTGTGACCGCACTCTGGGGGGATTCGAAGGTGACCGCCCGCGACCGTTGCCCTGAGATCGAGAACTCAAGGCGATACACGTACCCGGCCGGCCCGTACGCGACGTGGTCGGCGACGACGACGTCCGGTTTGCCGTCCCGATTGAGATCGCCGATGACGGTTGACCAATTGAACGGTTGGGCCGCATTCCCCAGCCTGAACGGCGGCTCAGCCCAAGGCGATGAGGCCGTCGCCCGAGCGCTCGGCGAGGTTGTGGTCGTGGGCGACGGATCGGCTGGGACAGCTGCTACGCGCTGGCCTCCGCCAAGGACCACCAAGGCGAATGCCAAGCACGCCCCCGCCCAGGCGAACCGACCCTCGTCTCGCCGTGGGCCAGCGAGTTCGGGCTGCCGGAGGCCGTTGCCGTTCCTCACAATCCTCATCGGCACGTTCATCGCAAACCCGTTGATGACAAGGACCAACCACTGTGGCGCAAGGCGTTCGTTCGAACGACGCACCCGCTGGGCCCATATTCAGCGGCGCTGAATTTCTAAGTTGAAATTCGGAATCCGCCAGAATAATCGTTGAGAAATCCTAACAAAAGACTGCGCCACGGTCAAGTGATCAGCAACTCTCCGCCGATCCCGAGCGGCCCGATCCGCGCTTGACAATCAATAAGCATCAACTCATATAACGTGCATGAGCGCGGCCGTGGTCGAAGACAAGATCTTCCAGGCGCTGGCGGACCCCAGCCGCCGGGCGATCCTCGAGTCGCTCACGCGTGGCGAGACGATAGGAAACATTAGTGGGGTGTCGGCGGTTAACAGAAGGCCCGTTCTCAGACCCGCTCCCACGTTCTCCCGTTCTCCCCCCTGACACAGCGACGCCGGCAGTTGGTGAAGTGAACCGTACCGGGTTCTCCGGAGAGCGCATTCAGAACACCGAGCAGACCACCCAAAGAACACGCGCAAATACCGGCAGAACTCTCGCCGCGCGTGAGAATATTGTATTATCCTAGCCCTTCCATGACGGTGCGTGGCGGCCTCGTGCGGCTGCAGATTCCGAGCCTCTTCGACATGGTGGACCTGGTGCAGGTCCTCAGCGATCGCATGGGGCAGATGGCCGCGTTCGACGAGGACGCGATCCACTGGGTCGGCGTGGCCGTCCGCGAATCCGTGATCAACGCGATCAAACACGGCAACCGCGAGCTCCCCGGCAAAGTCGTGACCATCGAATTCGCCTTCACGCCGATCGAGGCGCCGACCGAGCTCGTGGTCCGCGTGACCGACCAGGGGGAAGGTTTCGAGCCGGCGGAGGTGGCGAATCCGCTCGCGCCCGAGAACATGCTCAAGTCGAGCGGACGCGGCATCTTCTTCATGCGCAGCTTCATGGACGACGTGCAGCTGCACCGCGCCCCAGAGGGGGGCATGGAAGTCCGCATGATGAAGAAGCTGGCGGCCGGTGGCTGAGCCGCTTCCCCCCCTCTACCTCGCGACCGCCGTCCAGGCGGTGATCAAGGCCGGCGCCATGCAGATGGCCGGCATCGACCATCTCTGCGTCGAAAAGAAAGGGGCGATCGATCTGGTCACGCAGATCGACCGCGATGTCGAGCGCATGTTCCGCGCGCTCGTCGGCGAGCGGTTTCCCGGCCACGCCGTCCTGGCGGAGGAGTTCGAGGTCCGCGGTGACCGCCAGAACGCGGCGGAGTACTGCTGGGTGTTCGACCCCGTTGACGGCACCACGAACTACGCGCACGGACTGCCCATCTTCTGCTGCGCCTGCTCGCTCGAGCGCCACGGTCAGCCGATCGTGGCGGCGATCTACGATCCGAGCCGCCGCGAGCTGTTCACCGCGGAGCGGGGCGCCGGCGCCTGGCTCAACGGCGCGCCGATGCGCGTGTCGTCCGCCGAGACGCTGATTGATTCGCTCCTGTGCACGGGCTTTCCCTACACGGTCCACACCGAAGGGGACTACCTGCTGGGCTTGTTCGGCGATTTTCTCCGGTCGGCGCGCGCGGTCCGCCGGCTGGGTTCCGCGGCGATCGATCTGGCGTACGTCGCGGCCGGGCGGTTCGACGGGTTCTGGGAGGTCCGGCTCAATCCGTGGGACCTTTCCGCCGGGGCCCTGCTCATCCAGGAGGCGGGCGGGGAGGTCAGCACGCTGGCCGGCGGTCCGTTCGATTCCCGGCTCGGGGAGATCGTGGCGTCGAACGGCCGGATTCACGGGCAGATGGTCGAGACGATTCGTTCACGAAAACGGACGAATTGACCTGTCCGGTAGACACCCCCGGCGCTGCAAGAATGCGGAAACCCCGCCATTTGCGCGGCAATCCCGCCGGAGGGCTGGCATCCAACATGCTCCAACCAGGGATCTGGAGGCAGACCTTGATGACGAACGGAACGTGCACCGGGCGGGCGCGGATGGCGATCGCGCTCGTGGCGCTCGCAACCCTGCTCGCGCCGGCTGCGGCCAGCGCGCAAATCCGGCAGGTGAGCTCGACGTCGGACAGCAAGCAGACCCTCAACTTCACCATCGGATACTTCGCCCTGAAGGGGCTCGACTCGCGCGTGATCGATGACGTCCTGCTGGCCGATCTGCAGAACGCGCAGCCGCTGCTCTTCCAGGTGAAGGATTTCAACAGCGCCACCTTCGGCGGCGAATACCTCCTCAGCCT
>DAIUEK010000311.1:0-3007 GCA_036845165.1 Vicinamibacterales bacterium
GGGCCAGTCGACCAGCCCTCCGCTCGCGCGATCCATGGGCTCGAACCGTCCCGCCGCCGCCGCGACGTCGACGATGGCGCGGAAGTCCCCGGCGGGGATCCGTCCCTGGCCGGTCATCCGGCTCTCCTCGAAGGTCGCAATACCTTCGACCTGCCACTCCGGCAACAGGCTGTTCGGAAACGCCAGCGGCACGCGCCCGAACACGCGCCGCACCCCCTGCATGAAGCCGCGGGTGCGATCGAGGTGCAGGATGTGCGTGTACTCGTGCGTGAAGACGAGCTCGAGCCAGTCGGTCGTGTTGCCGATGATCGACTCCGCGGATGGCGGCGCCGCGGTGATTTCGATGGCGTCGTAGGGGACCGGCGTCGCCCACCCGTTCGACAGGTCCGTCTGGTCGACGAGGATGACCTGCACCCGGCCGCGCGGCGCGCCAAAGACCGGCTCGAACCTGTGACGGACGCGTTCGACGATGCCGGCCAGGCGCCGGGCCAGGGCGTCCTCGCCCTGGTGCGCGTGAATGTCGAAGTGCTCCGTGCGTATCGTGCGGAAGCGCAGCGCCGGATCGTAGCGATTGGCGGCGACGGCGGGCGCGACGTGGAACAGCAGCGCCGCGAGGAGCAGACCGCTACTGCCGGGGCGTGCGATACACATCTTTCAGGAACGTGAAGTCCGCGATGGGGGACAGCCTGACCCCATGGATGTCCGGCTGGAACACGGCCACGTTGGTCTTGTACCACAGGCTGATGTAGGGCACGTCGCGCGCGACGGCCTGCTGGACCTGGCGGTACAGCAGCGCCCGCTGGGCGTCGTCGGTTGACGACGAGGCCCGGTCGATCAGGCGATCCACATCGGCGCTGCGATAGTGCACGCGATTGAGTCCGGCGGGGGGCACCTGTCCCGAGTGGAACACGCGGCGCAGCATGTCGGGATCGGTGACGCCGACAAACTGCGCGGTGTACATCTGGAAGTTCCCCTTGACGACCTCGCTCTGCATCGTCGCGAACTCCTGCGACCTGACCGTGAGCGCGATCCCGACGCGCGCGAGATCCTGCTGAATCGCCGCCGCCTGGATGCGGTACACCTCCGAGGTCGACGTCTTCAGCGTCAGCGTGAAGCGCGCGCGCGGACCGTCGCCGTCAGGATCCGGGAAACCCGCGGCATCGAGCAGCCGCCTGGCCTCCGCCGGATTGAACCGGAAGTCGAACACGTCGCGCGTGAACGCCCACGACATCGGCGGCACGATGCCGACCGCGGTGGAGGCAAACCCGCGACGGAGGAACTTGACGATTGCGTCCCGATCGATCGCGTAGCCGAGCGCCTGGCGCACCTCGAGGCGCTGCAGAATCGGATCGCGCAGATTGAGACCGATGTACGCATAGTCGCTGCCGGGGCCCGTCTCGACCTTGAGCTTTCCCTCGCGCTGCATCTGCCAGACGATGTCGGGCGCGACGTCGTTGACGACGAGGTCCACCGCCCCTTTGCGCAGCTCCAGGCCGCGCATCGTGTCATCCGGAACGACCTTCAGGACGACCCCTGAGTTCTTCGCCGGACCGTCGTAGTACTCATCGAACCGCGCCAGCACGACGCGGTCATCCGGCTTGAACGAGACGAGCCTGTAGGGTCCCGTCCCGATGGGACTCCGGGAGTTGGCGGCGCCGGATCCGTTCTGGACGATCCCCATTACGAGGTTGATCGGGAACGATCCGAACGGTTCCTTTAATCGGAACGCCACCGTGTAGCGATCCAGGACGTCGACGCTCTTCACGATGCGATAGGCGCCCGACCGTCCCCTGAACGTCGGATCGAGGAAACTTCGGAACGTATACGCCACGTCCTCGGCCGTGAGCTCGCGGCCGTTGTGGAACTTGACTCCCCGCCGCAGCGTCGTGATGTAGGTGAGGTCGTCCGGATGCTCGATGGACGCCGCCAGCTCCGGCACGATCCGCAGTGTGTCGTCGATGTGGACGAGGGTGTTGTAGAGGAGCTGATGGGCCTTCTGCGACGCTTCGTCGCCGGCCACCCGCGGATCCATGTCGATCGCGGAGTTCGTCATGCCGACGACAATGGCGTCGCCTTCCGGCCGCTGCCGGCCGCAGCCCGAGAATCCGGCGCAGATCAACCAGCCACAGACCAACACAGACCAACACAGCCACACCCCCGGGGTCAGGTCTGCGTTTGTCGCTTTGCGAGTGACCGGGTCACCTGAAGCAGCCAAATACAGACCTGACCCCGGGGGAGTGTCCATAGCGCTACTCCGCGGCGTCGCTCTTCAGTTCGGCGAGCAGCGTCAGCGCCTGCATCGGCGTGAGCTGATTGACGTCGACCTCGCGGAGGCGGCGGCGCAGCGGATCGTCGGCCGGCGATGCGGCCTGGAAGAGGCCCAGCTGCTGGCGATCGACGGGGGCGCCGCTGAGCGACGGGCGCCCGCCGCGGGACAGTTCGTCGCGCTCGAGCCCGGTGAGGATCTCGCGGGCGCGGCTGACGACCGCCGGCGGCAACCCGGCGAGCCTGGCCACCTGGATGCCATAGCTGCGATCCGCGCGGCCGGGCACGACCTTGCGCAGCAGCACGAGATCGTCCTTCCACTCGCGCACGACGACGTGGAAGTTGACGACATTCGTGAGCGCATCGGCCAGATCCGTCAGCTCGTGATAGTGCGTCGCGAAAATCGTCTTCGGCCGCGCTTTGGGGTTCGACGCGAGGTGCTCGGCGACGGCCCACGCGAGGCTGAGGCCGTCGAACGTCGCCGTGCCGCGGCCGATCTCGTCGAGGATGACGAGGCTGCGCGACGTCGCGGTGTGCAGGATGTTCGCCGTCTCCTGCATTTCCACCATGAAGGTGGACTGGCCGCGCGCGATGTTGTCCGACGCCCCTACGCGCGCGAACAGGCGATCGACAATCGGCAGCTTCGCGCTTCGCGCCGCGACAAACGACCCGGCCTGCGCCATGAGACAGAGCAGCGCGCACTGGCGCAGATACGTGGACTTGCCCCCCATGTTCGGGCCGG
>DAIUEK010000312.1:0-3001 GCA_036845165.1 Vicinamibacterales bacterium
TATCGGATCACGTTTCAATTCGAGGGAGGCCATGCCGACAATGTCACGTGCGAGGACTACCACTGACGGGCCGCGCTCCGTACTCGACTTGAAGCGCCCGCCGACCGCGCCAGGCGAGATGCTGTTGGAGGAATTTCTGCGCCCGGCCGACCTCACGCAAGTGGAGGCGGCGCGGCGCATGAAGATGCCGCTCAATCGGCTGAACGAGATCATCAACGGCAAGCGCGGCATCACGGCGGATACGGCGCTTCGGCTGGCGCGGCTGCTCAAGATGTCCCCGGAGTTCTGGATGGGCCTTCAAACCGACTGGGATCTCTGGCACGCGGCGCATGCGCTGCGCCGCGCCGGGTAGGCCGAGCGTTCTCGATTGACGGCTGCAGATTGCCGATTGACGATTGGGGAGAGCACCAACCATGCGCGACATTAAAATCACGTTGCCCGAGTCCGAGATTCCCACGCACTTCTACAACATCGTGCCGGACCTTCCGACGCCGCTCTCGCCGCCCCTGAATCCGGGCACCCGTCAGCCGATCGGCCCCGAGGCCCTGGCGCCGATCTTCCCGATGGGCCTCATCGCGCAGGAAGTCTCGCAGGAGCCGACGATCGAGATTCCCGATGTCGTGCGCGACATCTATCGCCTGTACCGGCCGACCCCGATGTACCGGGCCCGCGCCCTGGAGAAGCTGCTCGACACGCCGGCGCATATTTACTACAAGTCCGAGCACGTCAGCCCGGTCGGCAGCCACAAGCTCAACACCGCGCTCATGCAGGCCTACGTCAACAAGCAGGAGGGCGTGACGCGGCTCGCCACGGAAACCGGCGCCGGACAATGGGGCAGCGCCCTGGCCTGCGCGTGCCAGCTCATGGGCCTCGAGTGCATGGTCTACATGGTCAGGATCAGCTACGACCAGAAACCCTACCGCCGCATCATGATGAAGACCTACGGCGCCGACGTGGTCGCCAGCCCCTCGCCGCTGACGAACGCGGGCCGGGCAATTCTCGCCGAACATCCCGACTCGCCCGGCAGCCTCGGCATGGCGATCTCGGAAGCCGTCGAGGATGCGGCCGGACGCGACGACACCAAATACGCGCTCGGCAGCGTCCTCAACCACGTCCTCCTGCACCAGACGATCATCGGCCAGGAGGCCAAGAAGCAGATGGAGCTGGCGGGCGAGTACCCCGACATCCTCATCGCGTGCCACGGCGGAGGGAGCAACTTCGCGGGACTGGTGTTCCCGTTCCTGCAGGACAAGCTGAAAGGCCGCCGGAAGAACCTGCGCGCGATCGCGGTCGAACCGTTAGCCTGCCCGAGTCTCACGCAGGGGACGCGTGAGTACGACTTCGGCGACACGGCCGGGACGACGCCGCTGATGATGATGCACACGTTGGGACGAGCGTTCATGCCGCCCCCCGTGCACGCCGGCGGCCTCCGCTACCACGGGTCGGCGCCGCTCGTCAGCCATCTGCTCGGGGCCGGCGTGATCGAAGCGGAAGCGTACCACCAGGGCGAGGTGTTCGAGAGCGCGGTGCTGTTCGCGAGGTGCGAGGGCACCATCCCGGCGCCTGAGTCCGCGCACGCGATCCACAGCGTCGTGCGCCACGCGATCGCGGCTCGAGAGTCGGGCGAGAAGACGGTGATCGTGTTCAACCTGTCGGGACACGGGCTGTTCGATCTGGGGGCGTACGACGCCTTCCTGGACAAGCGGATGGCGCTGCAGGCCTGACTGCAGTCATTGGCGATTGGTGATTGGCGACTGAAGATTGGGGAGGCTTTTCGCAGGGCTATCACCGCCGCACTTCTCTCCCGCGCGCGTCGATATCAGCACCAGCGGCTTCTTCGGGCCGGCGGTAAACGAGTGCGCGGCGCCGCGCGGGATGAGCATGAACACGCCCGGGCCCAGCGCCTCCTGGCGATCGCCGAGGCGCGCCGTCCCCTGCCCCGCGATCACATAGATGAACTCGTCGGCGTCCGCGTGCGTGTGCTCGGCGACAGGCTCGTTGATCTGCAGCAGCGTGGCGGTTCCGCCCGTGCTGCACGCAAGCGGGGTCGTCTTTCCCGCGGCCCTGCCCACGTAGTTCTTCTCGATGAACGCCGGCATGTCGAGCGCGACCGGCTTCGCGTCGACGACGTGCTCGGGCGGAGGCGCGACCGGCGCGGGCGGCGGGGGCGCGGGCGAGAGCGTGACCTTGACGTCGATCGGCGCGCCGCCGCGCCCGGCAAGCTCGCGCTCGAGCGTGACAAAGCCGTCCTTCTCGAAGCGGAATCGATAGGCGCCAGGCGGCAGGCCTTCGAACACGAGCCGGCCCCCCTCCGTCCTCGTGGTCCGCTCCGCCGCACCCGTGAGGGTCACCTTCACGTCGGGAACGGGCGCGCCCGACGGATCGGTCACGGCCACGGCAAAGGTGACGGATCCTCCGCCACCCCCGGCGCCCCGGCCCTGCGCGTCCAGAGGCACGGCAAACGCGATCATCATTAATAGGACGACGGGCGGAACGAGGATCTTCTGCATGAGCGGCGCAGGGTTAAACTAACACGTATGCTAAAGAAATTACTCGCCGCTGCCGCCGTTCTCGTCTTCGCCTCGGCCGCCCTGGCGGCCTATGCCGGCGCCGGGGTCCGCGCCGCCCAGGCGCCCGCCGCGCAGTCGGCCACGCGAGCCGAGCGAACGGTCTGGTACTTCTATCGCGTGAAGTGGGGCTTCCAGGACGAGTTCGTCAGCCTGTTCGCGAAGAACCACCTGCCGGTCCTGCGGGAGGAGATGAAGTCCGGCCGGCTCACCGACGTGCGAACCTACGCGCCGACCTACCACGGCGACGGCCGCGCGGACTGGACGTTCGCGGTCGCGATCACCTACAAGGACACGGCCGCCATGACCGGCCCCTCGAACGAGGACGCGATCGTGACGCGCCTCTATCCCGACCAGGCCGCCTTCAAGAAAGAAGAACAGCGGCGGTTCGAGATTCTCGACGCGCACTGGGACGTGCCGCTCAACGAGCTGAC
>DAIUEK010000313.1:0-2998 GCA_036845165.1 Vicinamibacterales bacterium
GTCCGGACGATCGCTGATGATCCCGTCGACTCCCCAGCCCAGCAGACGGCGCATGTCGGCTTCGTCGTTGACGGTCCAGACCTGGACGGCGACGCCCGCCTCGTGGGCGTATTTCACGAAGCGCGGCGAGACCACCCGTGTCGATCCGGCGTGCTCGGGCACCTGGAACGCGTCGTAGCGCGGATTCCGGACCGGCCAGCGCACCCACGAGCGATACAGGGCGAGCCTCGTTTCCTCGCGCGACGCGCCGGTGAGAATCGGCGGGTCGTACGCGCGGGCGGCGGTGAGGACGCGCCTGCCGAACGATCCGAGCGCCACGCGCTCCAGGGCCCCTGCGGCGCGCACCTCGTCAATTGTGCGATGGGCCAGCGCCGGATCGTTCACCTTCAACTCGACGATCAGCCACGCCTCCGGGTACCGACGCAACACCTCGTGGAGTGTGGGAACGCCTCCGGCCATGCCCCGATACGGGGGCGAGGGGTCCGAGGGATCCGCGGAGACAAAGTTGTAGCCGGCATCCAGGCGCGCCAGCTCGTCGGCCGTGTGCGCGGCGATCGGACCCCGGCCGTTCGTGGTGCGCTCCAGCGTGGCGTCGTGGTGGATGACGACGACACCATCGCGCGACAGGTGGACGTCGAACTCCAACCCGTCGGCGCCGAGCGACAGACCATGATCGAAGGCGAGAATCGTGTTCTCAGGGCGAAGCGCGGCGCCGCCGCGATGCGCGAAGACTTGTGCTCGACCAAGGGACCGCGCTGGATGAGGACGGGGCATACGCGAATCTTACCGGTTCAAGGGGTTCAAGGGGTTCAACAGGTCCGGTTCTATCGCGAGCTCACGACTTCAGCCGAACGGCGAACCCAGAACCCGAACCTCTTGAACCCCTTGAACCTCTTGCACCCTTTTAACCTGTTAATATCGAAATATGTCCCCCAAGGCGACGACCCTCGGCGCGCTCCGCACGGACGTGGAGGCCGGCCGCGTCGCGCGGCGCCCCGTCAAGTCCGAGATTCGCGACAACCTGATTCAGAAACTGCGCGCCGGCGACACGCTCTTCCCCGGCATCGTCGGCTACGACGACTCGGTCGTGCCGCAAGTCGTCAACGCGATCCTCTCCCGGCATAACTTCATCCTGCTCGGCCTGCGCGGCCAGGCGAAGACGCGCATCCTCCGCGCGCTGACGACGCTGCTCGACGAGTGGCTGCCGGTCGTGCCGGGCTGCGAGATCCACGACGATCCGATGGCGCCGCTGTGCGCCGCGTGCCGCGCGCGTGCGCGCGCATCGGGCGACGATCTGCCGGTCGCCTGGCTGGGACGCGACCAGCGCTACGTCGAAAAGCTCGCCACCCCGGACGTCACGATCGCCGACATGATCGGCGATCTCGATCCGATCAAGGCCGTGCGCGCCAACCTGGAGCTGTCGGACGAGATGACGATGCACTACGGTCTCGTGCCGCGCGCGAACCGTGGCATCTTCGCCATCAACGAGCTGCCCGACCTTGCCGGGAAGATCCAGGTCGGCCTGTTCAACATCCTGCAGGAAGGGGACGTCCAGATTAAGGGCTACCCGGTCCGCCTCCCGCTCGATCTGCTGGTGGTGTTCAGCGCGAATCCGGAAGACTACACGGCGCGCGGCAAGATCATCACGCCGCTGAAGGACCGCATCGGATCGGAGATCCGCACGCACTATCCCGCGAGCCGCCAGCACGCGATGCAGATCACCAGGCAGGAAGCGTGGACCGAGCGCGGCGCCGGCCAGATCGAGCTGTCCGTGCCGGACTACATCCGCGAAGTGGTCGAAGAGGTCGCCTTCCAGGCGCGCCAGGATCAGAAGATCGACAAGCGATCCGGCGTCAGCCAGCGGCTCCCTATCTCGCTGCTGGAGAACGTCATTTCGAACGCGGAGCGCCGCAGCCTCGCGACCGGTGAGAAGATCGCGGTGCCCCGCATCACCGATATCTACGCGGCGATCCCCGCGATCACCGGCAAGTTCGAGCTCGAGTACGAGGGAGAGCTGAAGGGGGCCGACAACGTGGCGCGGGAACTGGTCCGCGGCGCCGTCGCCGGCGTGTTCGACGGATGGTTTCCGAACGCCGACCTGCGGCAGGTGACGGAGTGGTTCGATCTCGGGGGCAACCTGCAGGTCGACGACGCGCTCTCGGCGGCTGATCTCGTCACGCGCACCGGCCAGGTACAGGGACTCCACGAGGCCGCGCGCACCGCCGGGCTCGCAAAGCGCCCCTCCGAGCCGCAGCTCGCGTCCGCGATTGATTTCGTGCTCGAGGGCCTCTACGCACAGCGCAAGATCAGCCGCTCCGTCGAGGGGCAGTTCCATGCGGCCGAACAGGCCAAGCGCGCCCCGAGGCAGGCGGACCCGCTCACGGAGCGCGATCTCCCGCTGACGGGCAGCAAGAAGAAGTACTACAACTAATCACAGGGCCGCACCAGACCATGCCTGTCACGACGATCGCACGCAGCGGGCGCAAACACGTGGAGGGCGCTCACTTCTGGAAAACCAATTGTTGGATTCGGCGCGCTCTGCTCGTCTGCGCTCTCTGCGAGAGATCCTACGTAACAGCGGTACAGCGTACGTGAAGTACAGGTACTCGAAGTTCACCGGCGACGATCTCGACGAGCTCGATCTCGAGGAGCTCCTGTCGAAGCTGTCGGACATGCTGCTCGGAAGCGGCTTCGACAATCCGCACGGCCTCCCCTACGAGAACGATGACGAGCCCGGGCACTCCCGTCAGTCGCTGCACGACGCCATCCTGGAGGCGATCCTCAACGGCGGGATGCTCTCCGACGACACGCTCGAACGGCTGCTCGGGCAAGACTGGCGCGACGCGGACGATGCCGAGCAGCGCCTCGATCAGCTGATGGACAAGATCATCCAGAAGCTGCAAACCGGAGGGTACCTGAGCGGCCCGCCCAACCTGGATCCCGACCGCGCGCGGCGCGAGGGGCAGGGCGGGGGCGGGATGGGCAATACCGCGCAGTA
>DAIUEK010000314.1:0-2995 GCA_036845165.1 Vicinamibacterales bacterium
CTTTCGGGCAACCCGATCGACACCGCGCCAAGACCGCCTGATCCCGCCGACGCCATCTCCCTGAACTCCCTGAACAGCCCCCCGAAGATCCACGTTGGCAACGCGATCGCGATCGGGATGATGAAATAGCCGGCCACGAGCCATCTCCAATGCCCGCGAATCCACGGCCGCCGCCACGGAAAGACCTGCGTGAAATGGAAGAGCGCCAGGCTGCCCATCGTCAGCGACAGGGCCACGACCACCATCACCGGGAGCGAGAAGGCGGCGTCGGATCCCCGCGCCCAGATCAGGCCCGTGAGGCTATACGGCGCGGCACTCGCGACTGCCGTTGCGCAAAACACGCGCGCGCGTATATCCCTGGGCGTGCGGATAAGCGCCGCGATGCCGACGATCAGGTATAGCGAGGCGGACACGATTGCGGAGAGCGCCTCGAAGCCCGTCGCCGTCGGCGTCGAGAACACGGTGTCCATCGCCCGTCATTCTCGCAGATAATGGCGCGCATGTTTCGAGGGTTGATCGCGGCGTCACTGATCGTAACGGCGCCGCTCGCGTTGACGGCGACCCAGTCCGCCACAGTTGCACCGGTGTCCCCGCAGGATCTCGCCAGGATCTGGGACGCGGAGCACGTGTCACCCCCGCTTCCGGCGCTGCTGGAGCACGACGAAGTCGAGCGGCGCCTCCAGGCGGTGTCCGCGGCGGATCCTTCGCGGTACATCTTCGAGAAGGTGGGCGCGTCGCTCGAGGGGCGCTCGATCAACATGATTACCACCGGCAGCGGCCCGTTCCGCGTGCTGTTGTGGTCGCAGATGCACGGCGACGAGCCGACCGCGACGGCGGCGCTGTTCGACGTGTTCGATTATTTCGAGCGGCATCGCGCCGACCCCGTCGTCCAGCGGATCCTTTCGTCGCTGACGTTGTACGTGGTCCCGATGCTGAACCCCGACGGCGCCGAGCGTTTCCAGCGGCGTAATGCCCAGGGCATCGACATCAATCGCGACGCGCTGAGCCTCCAGACGCCCGAAGGGCAGGTGCTGAAGTCGATCCGCGATCGCTTCAACCCGCGCGTGGGATTCAATTTACACAACCAGAGCTGGAACACCTCGCTCGGGGATCCCCCGAAGCCGGCGTCGATTTCCCTGCTCTCGGTGGCGTACGACAAGGCCCGGTCGGAAAACGCGGGGCGCACGCTGACGAAGAAGCTCTGCGCGGTGATTCGCGACGCGCTCGAGCCGTTTGCGTCCGGCCAGATCGGCCGCTATGCCGAGGAGTTCGAAGTGCGCGCGCTCGGCGACAACCTGACCCTGTGGGGCACCCCGGTGGTGCTCATCGAGACCGGGGGTTTTCCAGCGGCCGAGCCCGACCCCGCGCTCGTGCGCCTGAACTTCGTCGGGATCGTGTCGGCGCTCGACGCGCTGGCGACCGGCAACGTCGAGAAGGCGGACTCGAAGCGGTACGAAACGCTCCCGATGAACGAGTCGAAGGAGTTCTACATCCTCGTGCAGCACGCGACCGTCCTCTCGGGCACCGGCATCAAGGCGTTCACGGCCGACATCGGCATCACGGGGAACCGCCGCGTGCGCACCGTCGACGGCCGGCGCCAGATTCAGATGCAGGCCAGCATCGGAGACCTGGGCGACCTGCGCACGTATGGCGCGCTGCGCACGATCGACGCGAGCGGGCTCATGGTCGCGCCGCTCTGGGATCCGTCGCTCAAGGAAGGGCAGGAAGTCGATCTGCCCGACTGGTCGAAGCAGCCGTCCGCGCGCACCATTGCCCCGGGCCAGTCGGCAGAGCTCGTCCTCATGCGCCCCTTCGACGCGGCTCAGGGCAGGCCGCCCGGCGATCCGTCGCGCCCGGCCTCGCGCTACGTCATTCAAACCATTCTCAAATACTGAAGGAGCGTTATGCGCCGCCTTGCACTGCCGTTACTCGTCGTTCTGTTGCCGCTGGTGCTGTTGGCGCAAGGTCCGCCGGCCCGTGACGCGGGCCCCGCGACGGTCCTGCGTCCCGCGCGCGTCTTCGACGGAGAGACGATGCACGAGGGGTGGGCCGTTCGCGTCCGCGGAGATCGGATCGACTCCGCCGGTCCCGCGGGCACCATCAACACGTCGGGCGCAACGACCGTGGACATGCCCGGCACCACGCTGATGCCCGGCATGGTCGAGGGGCATTCCCACGTCCTGCTGCATCCCTACAACGAGACGGCCTGGAACGACCAGGTATTGCACGAGAGCCTGGGGCTGCGGGTGGCGCGCGCGACCAATCACCTGCGCGCCACGCTCATGGCGGGCTTCACGACGATTCGCGACCTCGGGACCGAGGGGGCCGGCTACGCGGACGCGGAGCTGAAGCAGGCGGTGGACCAGGGCATCATTCCAGGGCCCCGGATGCTCGTCGCCACGCGCGCGATCGTCGCGACGGGCAGCTACGGACCGAAGGGGTTCGCGCTCGAATGGCGCGTGCCCCAGGGGGCCGAAGAGGCGGACGGCGACTCGGTGGTCAGGGTGGTGCGCGATCAGATCGGCCACGGCGCCGACTGGATCAAGATCTACGCGGACTACCGCTGGGGCGCCCGCGGCGAAGCGGCGCCGACGTTTTCGCTGGAAGAGATCAAGACGATCGTGGAGACGGCACGCAGCAGCGGCCGCCCGGTCGTGGCCCACTCGAGCACGGCGGAAGGCATGCGCCGCGCGATTCTCGGCGGCGTGGAGACGATCGAGCACGGAGATTCCGGGACGCCGGAGATCTTCAAGCTGATGAAAGAGCACAACGTGGCGCTCTGCCCGACGCTCGCCGCCGGCGACGCCACGTCGCAGTATGCAGGCTGGAAGAAAGGCGAGGCGCCGGAGCCGGCATCCATCACGCGCAAGCGCGCGAGCTTCAAGGCGGCGCTCGCCGCCGGCGTGACGATTCTCAGCGGCAGCGACGTCGGCGTCTTCACGCACGGCGACAACGCGCGGGAGATCGAGATGATGGTCAACTACGGCATGCCCGC
>DAIUEK010000315.1:0-2991 GCA_036845165.1 Vicinamibacterales bacterium
AACGAGCTGCCCGCGTTCAACGCGGTGCTGACGAAGAACAACGTCAGGGCCCTGGCCGCCGCGTCTCCGGCGCTACTGGCCCCCGTCTGCGCGGCCGGGAAGGTTCCCCAAGTCAAGTGACGCGTTAGAATCCCGTCCGTGACGCCTCGGCCGGAACGCGCGCGGGACATCGTCCTCATCGTGCTCGCTGCGGGCGTGGCGTTCTGCAACGTCTTTCCGAGCTCCAGGTGATCGACGACACTCCTCGCGGGAAGCATGGACGGAAACCGGGGTGGTATGCTGAAATGCTCGTTCTGGTTGGGACACGCCTGAAAGGTGGGCCTGTGACGGTACTCATCGCACCGGAGAAGAACATGGCCGCGGAGACCAGTCACGCCGGCGGGCGTGCAGGCGCGTTCCTCATGGACGCGTTCTGGCTCCTCGTGGTCGTGGCGTGCATTCCGCTCGTGATCCTGGCCATCGGCGCTCCCCTCGCGCTCGCGGTAAAACTCGTGCTCTTTCTCGCGGCGATGCTGTGAGCGAGCCGAAAAGCCGGTAGCGATCCCCGCCTCGGCCGGATGCCGCGGGACTCGAAGGCGGAATGAGATATCGTCTGTCGCATGAGGATGATGCTTGTTCTCCTGGCGGGCCTGGCGGCGACGCACGCCGTCGATCGGGTCGAACCCCAGGCCATTACGTCACCCGCCGCGTGCACGGCCGCCACACCCGGCTGCACGGAGTTCGTCCAGCTCGGCGCGGGTCCGGCCCGCGCGCTCATCTATCGCACGCACCCGCTCGACACGCGGAACGATCGGATCCGCCGCGCGCTGATCATGGTGCACGGCACCAATCGCAACGCGGATCACTACTTCAGCACCGCGACGGCCGCGGCGTTCCTGGCGGGCGCGTTGGATGAGGCGATCGTCATCGCGCCCCGCATCGCCTCGAGCCAGGGCAGCTGTCACGACACGCTGGACACGAACGAGGTCAGCTGGAGCTGCGGCGGCGACAGCTGGCGATCCGGCGGCACCTCGGCCAGCAACAGCGATCTGACGTCGTTCGACTTCATGGACGCGATCCTCCGGAAGCTCTCGAACAAGAGCCTGTTTCCCAACCTCTCCGCGATTGTCGTCGCGGGGCATTCGGCGGGAGGGCAGTTCGTGGCCCGGTACGAGATGGCGAACCGCGTGCACGAGTCGCTCGGCGTGCCGGTGTCGTATGTCGTGGCGAATCCGTCCAGTTACGCGTGGCCTGAGGTCACGCGCCCGCAGCCGGTGGACGATGCCGCGCCGGCGAATGCGGTGCTGGGATGGAAGGAAGAGAAGCCGCACACGGGTTTTTCGTACGGGCCCTTCGAGGCGACGGCCTGTCCGAACTACGACAAGTGGCCCGCCGGCCTGGAGCAGCGCGCGGGCGGCTACACGAAGGGCATGTCGGACGACCAGTTGAAGAAGCAGCTCGCGTCGCGCCCGACGACGTATCTGTTGTCGCAGGTGGACACGCTGCCGCTCGGCGGGTTCGATTCGTCGTGCCCGGCGATGGCGCAGGGGGCGACCCGCCGCGCGCGCGGGGAAGCCTACGTCAAGTTCGTGAACGAGCACCTGGGGGCGAAGCACGCCGTCCAGATCGTCCCGGAATGCGGGCACAACGATCGGTGCGTGTACACGACCGAAGACGTGCTGCCGGTGATCTTTCCGAAGAAGTAGGTCGACGGTGACGTTCAACGAGGGCATCGCGCGCATCGTGTTCGCGGCCGGACCGTGGGGCTCGGGCACATGAGTTCGGTCGAACGGGGAGCCGGGGATCCCATTCCCTCGAACTGCGAACTGATCGAGGTCCATGTCGGTGAGTTGAAGCAGCTCTTCAACGCGATGGATCCGTCTCCGTTTCGCGAGAGGGATCTGGATCCCAACGCCGAGGAGTTCATTGTGAGCTGGGCGCGGGCGGTCCCGCACGACGCGTCCCTGGCGCTGCTGGTGCACCTCGACAGGCCGGCGAACCTCCCCGCGGAAGTCGTCAACCTGCGCGAGGCCATTCGCGAATTCTTCCACTACCGGGCGGCGGCATCGAGGCGACGGCTCGAGCAACTGCTTCGCGTCGGGCGCATCAGCCTGGTCATCGGCGGCGCGTTCCTCGCGATATCGATCGCGATTGGTGACGTGGTCGCCGGCGCGCTGAGCGGACGGAGGCTGGGCGAGATTCTGCGCGAGAGCTTCCTGATCGGCGGCTGGGTCGCGATGTGGCGGCCCCTGGAGATCTTCCTGTACGACTGGTGGCCGATTCGGGCGGAGGCCCGGCTCTTTGACCGCTTGAGCGCCATGCCGGTCCGGATTGTCGAGACGAGACGACAGGAATGAGGATCGAGGGAGGCGCTGCGCCCGGGCATCCGGTGACGGACGGTCATCGCCGCATGACGACGTTCTGCGCTGTCGTCGATTTGACAGCACCGGGATGTCGGTTCACGATGTTGCCGCGTTTCGTGCCCTTCAGCATTCGTCATTCGAGGAGGCTTTTTATGCGACGGCTTGGCCTGGTATCCGCAGTCGCGTTCGCGCTATTCACGTCCGCGGGACTGGCCCAGCAGGCCGGAACCGATGGGCCGTATAAGGTGCTCAAGACGGCGAAGGTCGGCGGGGAAGGTGGTTCTGACTATATCTATGCAGACGCCGCCGGACGCCGGTTGTACATTCCGCGCCGCGGCTCGGCAGCTGTCGAGGCATCGGGCACGAGGACCGCAGCGCTAGCCGTCCCGGCACGGCTGACGATCTTCAATCTCGACACGCTCGAGCCGGTCGGTGAGATTGAGGGCGTCGGCGGGAACGGTGCCGCGGTCGATCCGAAATCAGGCCACGGTTTCACCAGCAGCAAGCCGGTCTCGATGTTCGACACCAAGACGATGAAGCTGATCAAAACGATCGACGTGGGCGCCGCCCAGCCGGACGGCATTTACTTCGACGCATTCAACGACAGGGTCTACGTCTTCAGTCACCCGACGAAGGACGCGACGGTGAT
>DAIUEK010000316.1:0-2955 GCA_036845165.1 Vicinamibacterales bacterium
GCCAACAAGCGCGATGCCTGCATCGTCATCCTGGGAGAAAAAGACAAAGTCGAGATGGAAAGCGTCATTCGCGAAAAGGTGGGCGCCACCGGTCGCACCCGCATCGTCTGCCGCACCGGCAACCCCATCGAGCTGACCGCTCTGGAGATTGTCAGCCTCGACACGGCCCGCGCCATCGTCGTGCTGGGCCCGGAAGACGACGACCCCGACTCGGGCGTCATCAAGACTGTGCTGGCGATCACCAACAACCCGCACCGCCGCGTCGAGCCTTACCATATCGTGGCGGAGATCATCGACCCCAAGAACATGCAGGTGGCGCGCATGGTGGGCGGCGCCGAAACCCAGCTGGTGCTCACCGCCCAGCTCATCGCGCGCATCATCGCCCATACCTGCCGCCAATCAGGCCTATCGGTGGTCTACACCGAGCTGCTCGACTTTGAAGGCGACGAGATCTATTTCCAGGAAGAGCCGGGGCTGGTGGGCAAGACGTTTGGCGAAGCCTTGTTGGCCTACGAGGACTCAGCGGTGATCGGCATCTGCCTGGTGGGCGGCATCCCCAGGCTCAACCCGCCCATGGATACCCGCATCGCCTCTGGCGACAACATCATTGCCGTCTCTGAGGACGATGACACCGTGCGGCTCTCAGGGCTGACCGACCTGAAGATCAACTCCGCTGTCATCCAGCTGCACGAGCCCGAGCATCCCAAGCCCGAACGCACACTCATCCTGGGCTGGAACGACCGCGCGCCCGAGATCATCAGCCAGCTCGACAACTACGTGGCGCCCGGCTCCAGCGTTACAGTTGCCGCCGACAGGCCTGGCCTGGAGACGACAGCGGCGTGGTGCTGCTCCGACCTGCGTAATGAGACCCTGCACTGCCAGGTTGCCGACACCACAGACCGCAGCGCGCTGGACGGCTTGGATGTACAGAGCTACCAACACGTCGTGGTACTGCCCTACTCAGATACGCTCAGCGTCCAAAAAGCTGACGCCCGAACCCTGATTACGCTACTGCACTTGCGCGACATCTCCAGCCACAGCGAGCACCCCTTCGCCATCGTCAGCGAGATGCTCGACGTGCGCAACCGCACCCTGGCCGAAGTCACCCGCGCCGACGACTTCATCGTCAGCGACCGGCTGGCAAGCCTCATGCTCTCGCAGATTGCCGAGAACAAGGAACTGAATGCGGTCTTTGACGACCTGTTCGATCCAGCCGGCTCGGAGATCTTCCTCAAGCCCGCGTCGAACTACATTGCCATGGGCGAGCCGGTCAACTTCTACACGGTTGTCGAAGGCGCCCGCCGGCGCGGCGAAGTGGCCTTTGGCTATCGTTTGCGCGCGCTGGCCAATGACGCAGATCAGATGTATGGGGTGGTCATCAACCCGGACAAGTCAAAGCCAGTTACATTCTCGCCAGGTGACCGGATCATCGTCCTGGCGGAGAGTTAGGCTGAAACAGAGACATGGACCACCTTCGCCAGGACATTCACTACGCCTTCCGCCGTCTCTTCAAGGCGCCCGGCTTCACCCTCGTCGCTGTCGTCACGCTGGCGCTCGGGATCGGCGCCAACAGCGCGATCTTCAGCGTCGTCAACGGCGTGCTGCTGAAGCCCCTGCCGTATCCGGAGGCGGACCGGCTGGTCGGCATGTATCACGTGTACGAAAAGTCACGCGAGGTCATGTCCGGTCCGAACTTCATCGACGTGACGAGCGCGGCGAAGTCGCTCGAGAACGCCGCGGCGGCCAACACCAGCGAGATCATCCTCACGGGCGAGGGGGAGCCCGTCCGGCTCGACATCGCGCGCGTGAGCGCCTCGTTGTTCAACGTGCTGCGCGTCAGGCCGGCGCTGGGGCGCACGTTCAACGCCGACGAGGACACGCCCGGAAGGACGGACGTCGTCGTGCTGTCGCACGGGCTGTGGAAGGGCCGGTTCGGCGGCGACCCGAACGTCGTCGGGAAGCGCATTCAACTGGACGGCGTGGCCACGGAGATCGTCGGCGTGATGCCGGAGGGGTTTTCGTACCCCGCGGGCCGCGAGGCCTGGGTGCCGATCAAGTACGACGAGAACTTCGTCTCGAAGCAACGCGGCGCGTGGTACCTCCGCGTCGTTGCGCGGCTGAAGCCTGGCGTCACACCGCAGCAGTCGGCCGCCGAAGTCGAGACCCTCGGCCGTAACCTGGCGCGCCAGTATCCCGACGCGAACGGGGAAATCGGGATGACGACGTTCCCGCTGCACGAGGCCATGGTGGGCAGTATCCGCCGTGCGGTGCTCGTGCTGCTTGGCGCCGTGGGCTTCGTCCTGCTCATTGCATGCGCGAACGTCGCGAACCTGCTGCTGGCCCGCGCCGCCGCGCGCGAGTCCGAGATGGCAGTCCGCGCCGCGCTCGGCGCCGGGCGCGGCCGGCTGGTGCGGCAGTTGCTGACCGAGTGCGTCATCCTCTCTCTCGCCGGCGGCGCGCTGGGGCTGTTGCTCGCCGTCTGGGGCGTCGCGTTCCTGACGTCGCTGAAACCGCAGGGGATTCCGCGCCTCGACGCCGTCACGGTTGACGCCGGCGTCATCCTGTTCACGTTCGGCATCGCCGTGGTGACGGGACTGCTGTTCGGGATCGTACCCGCGTTCCACGCGACGCGCGGCGCGCTGTCGGGGTCGTTGAAGGAAGGCGGACGCGGTGCCGTGACGAGCCGCGGCGGCGCCCGCGTTCGCGGCATCCTCGTCGTCGCGGAGATGGCGCTGGCCGTGATGCTCCTGGCCGGCGCGGGGCTGTTGATGCGCAGCTTCCTGCGCCTGCAGTCCGTCGATCCCGGATTCAGTCCGACGCAGACACTCTCGTTCGAGCTGTCGCTGCCGGACTCGCGCTATGAAGACGAACCGCGCCAGGTGGCCTTCTTCGATCGGTTGCTCCCGCGGCTGCGCGCGCTGCCTGGCGTCCGGGCGGCTGACGCCGTCATGGCGC
>DAIUEK010000317.1:0-2901 GCA_036845165.1 Vicinamibacterales bacterium
GCTTGGTGCCGGGTGCCTCGGACTTGGTGCCGGGTGCCTCGAGCTTGGTGCCGGGTGCTTCGGACTTGGTGCCGGGTGCAGCACCGAGCACCCCCCACCAGGCACGAAGCACCGAGCACCCCGTTTCTTACCCCCCGAAATACGACGGGATCGGCATGTCGCGCATCGTGTGCAGACCCGGCGCAGCCTCGAGGATCTTCGGGATCGAGTTGACGGTGATGGAGGCCGTCGCCACGTCGCCGTGGACGCCGCCCGAAATCCGGCTCTTGATCGTCGGCGACCCGATGATCTCCACCTGGTCGTACGACTCCGGCGCGCCGAGATACGCCTCCATGTGGAGCGTAATCACGGGCTTCCCGCCGCGGTAGCCGACGCCGTCCTGCACAATGCCGCACACGTAGCCGGCGTCCACCGCGAGAAACTCGCTCCCGACCGTCGCGGTCGCCATCTTCGGATGGATCTCGTCGGTGATCTTGTCCAGCTTCCAGCCCATCGCGTCCGCGATCATCGAGACCGACTCCGCGAGCCCGACGTGCCGCACGCTCGAGTCGTCCACCTTCTTCTCGAACTGCTCGCGCGTGAGCCCCGCGCCGATCTTCTGCTGGAACGGCAGCCGGCGGACGCGCGCGTCCTGGACGCGGTCCACGCGGATGCTGTCCACCCGCTCGCACACGCCCGTGAGCGTGATCGGCAGCGCGTCCATCGTGAAGCCGGGATTGACGCCGGTGCCGAGCACGGCGACCTTCGCCTTCTTCGCCATCTCGTGGATCGCCCGCGCGAACTTCATGTTCGCGCCCGTCGGATACGCCAGCTCCTCGGTCGTCGAGACGATGGGGACCTTCAGCTTGAGGATTCCCTCGATCTGCGGGAGCACCTTCTTCAGCGACGACAGCGTGCAGAGGACGACGACGTCAGGTTTGGTGGCCCTGATGGTCTTCCTCGCGTCGTTCGACACCTTGACGCGCAGCGCCCGGCCGACGCCGGCGACCTGCCCGAGATCGCGCCCGACCTTCGCCGGGTCGATGTCGACGGCGCCGACGATCTTGAAGCCCCGGCGTTCGGCGACCTGTTTCACGACTGCCGCGCCGATGGGTCCCAGCCCGTAGTGAAGGACGCGAATCGGTCCCTTGCGTGTGGCCATTGATGACTCCTGTATGAATGAATCCAGCCGACGATTATACCCTCGTTGGTGTAGCATTTATGGCTGTGCTGCAGCGGCTGTGTGCGCTCGTCGGTCTGCTGATTCTGTTCGGCGTCAACACACCCCTCGACGGTGCTCGGGGCGGGCCGGCGGCCGACCAGGCACGCTCGCCGCGCAACGCCAGCTACAACATCTCGGCGAGGCTGAACCCCGCGACGCGGACGATCCAGGGCGAAGCGGCGCTCGGCTGGCGGAACATCACGGCGCACCCCGCCGACTCGCTTCGTTTCCACCTCTATTACAACGCGTGGCGCGACGCCCGGTCCACCTGGATGCGCGAGCGCGCCCTGTCGTCGGCATCGCCGCCAGCCGATGAGCTGCCGCGGCGCGCCGACGAATGGGGTGCGATCGACATCCAGTGGATGGCGCTTGGCCGCGGCTCCGACGCCCAGGGGGATGTCACGACACAGCTTCGGTTCATCGCGCCGGACGACGGCAATCCGGACGACCGAACGGTGGTCGAACTTCCGCTCGCCTCGCCGGTTGCGCCAGGTCAGAGCGTCACCCTGAGCTACCGCTGGACCGCGCACGTGCCACGCACGTTCGCGCGCACCGGCGCCATCGACAACTACTTCTTCATCGCGCAGTGGTTCCCCAAGATTGGCGTCCTGGAGGACGCCGGCTGGAACTGCCACCAGTTCCACTCGTCGACGGAGTTCTTCTCCGACTTCGGCGTCTACGACGTCCGGCTTACGACCCCGGCGGGATGGCTCGTCGGCGCGACGGGGACCGAACGCGACGTCACGAAGGAGACGGACGGCGCGCAGACGCATCATTTCGTCCAGGAGGACGTCCACGACTTCGCGTGGACGACGAGCCCGCGCTACGTCGAGCGCACGGCGCACTTCGAGCATCCGGGCCTGCCCCCCGTCGCGATGCGGCTGCTGCTCCAGCCCGAACACCTGGACCAGGCGGATCGCCACTTCGCCGCCACGCGGGCGGCGCTGGGCGATTACGGCGAGTGGTTCGGGCCGTATCCGTACGGCCACATCACGATCGTCGACCCGGCATGGCAGAGCGGCGCCGGCGGGATGGAGTACCCCACCTTGTTTACGGCGGGCACGCGCTGGATGGCGCCCAAGGGCGTGACGACGCCCGAGGGGGTCACCATCCACGAGGCCGGCCACCAGTTCTGGTACGGCATCGTCGCCACCAACGAGTTCGAGGACGCGTGGATGGACGAGGGGTTCAACACCTTCTCCACCGCGCGCGTGGTCGAGCACGTCTACGAGCCGAATTTCTACGCGCAGCGCTACTTCGGCGGCTTCGTGCCGTGGGTGTTCAAGGACCTCAAGCTCTCGCGCGAGGTGGACGGCGATCGGCTGACGTCGTACCGCTCCGCCGCGCGTCAGGACGCGCAGGCGACGCCCACCTATCGCTACTGGCCGCCGACGGCGGGGGCGATCACCTACAACAAGACGGCGCTGTGGCTGCACACGCTCGAACGGCACCTCGGCTGGCCGACGCTGCAGCGCGTGATGTCCACGTACTTCCAGCGCTACGCGTTCAAGCATCCGAAGCCTGGCGACTTCTTCGCCGTCGCGAACGAGGTCAGCGGCCAGGACCTGACGTGGTACTTCGACCAGGTGTATCGGGGGTCGCAGACCTTTGACTACGGCGTCGACCAGTTCCGCAGGATCGTCTGTGGTGGCCTGAGCTACCAGGTGGCCGGCTCCAAGGCGGCCCTCGAGGCGCTGGTC
>DAIUEK010000318.1:0-2813 GCA_036845165.1 Vicinamibacterales bacterium
CCTCAGTCCCCACAATCGTCACCGAGCTTGGGGCACTGGGAGAGCCGCCGCCGCACGAGGCCAGCAGGCCGAGCGAGGCAAGCGATCCGACGAAACGCGCGCGCATATGTCTCATGTGTTAGAAGAACTTTCGTGAAATGTTGAAGCCGATGAACCACGAGTTGCTGCTGATGCCGCCGCTCGCGAGCTGCCCGAGCGTCGTCCCGAAGCCGTTCGAGAAGTTGATCTGGAACGTGTGGCCGCCGGCTCGCGCCTCGATGCCGAAGCTGCCCTGGTCCACGCCCGGCTTGTAGCCGGTCAGCCGTGGCGTCGCCTCGCCGATCAGGTAGACCTTCGGACGGATCCGCACGCGCCCGCCGATCCCCACCATCGTCGTGTTGTTGCTCACCCCGGCGCCGCTCGGCAGCGGATTGGTGTTGGCGACGAAGATCGGCTCGACGTAGAGGGACGCGACCTTCCCGACCTTCCGTGACACCAGCAGGCCGATGGCCGAGGATTTCTGATCGCGAAGATTGTTGGTGCCTTCGAGCGTCGCGATGACGTCGAGGCTGAGCGGCCGCCCGTCCTTCTTTTCCTGCAGGAGGCTGTGCTGGCCGAAAATCTCAATCGTGCGATTGCTCGTGCGGTTGATGCCGACCTGCGTCCCCGGCGCGATCCCATAGCGGAACTCGAGGCCGATCTGGGCGCCGGAGTCGAACCCGAAGAAATCGTTCACCAGGTCCCCGAGACTGCCGCGCCCCAGCGAGCGCGTGAAGCGGTGCGTGACCATGAACGCCATTTTGTGGTTCCGGGAGCCGGAGCGTCGTCGGCAGGGCCGCAAGAGTGAAATCCGGCTGCAGCGGATCGAACCGGCTGTCGGGATCGGAGGTCTGGGCCGACGTTGGGGCCGCGGGGGGTGTGGTGGCCTGCGCACGGACTGTGGCGGGCGTGGCGGCGAACGCCAGGAGCACGCACGCGGCCCAGACAACTTTTGTACGAATCTTCATCAACGGACATATCGCAAACGCGATGCCCGCGTTCGGGCCCAGATTGCATGAAGAAATCGTGACAGCCGTTACGCGAGCGGTAAGAAATTACGCGATGCGAAAACGCACCTGGTCATTCAATCCGGTGCTTGGCGAGGTAGTAGCTGAGGGCGCGCTGGCTGATGCCCATGGTCTCCGCGGCGTCCTTCTTGACGCCGTTCGCCCCTTCCAGCGCCCTCCGGACGGTCTCGCGCTCCGTCCAATCCAGGTTCTGGCGGAGCGACAGGGACGGCAGCCCGGCCGTCGCGGGAGACGAGGGCACGCCGAGCAGCCGGACGACGTCCGGACCGATCATCGCGCCGGGAGAGAGCACCACGGCGCGCTCGATGGTGTTCTCGAGCTCGCGGACGTTGCCCGGCCAGTCGGCGGACTGGAGCGCTTCCAGCACGCCCGCCTCGATGCCGTCGATCCGCTTGCCCGCGCGCTGCGCGTGCTTCCGGACGAAATGATCGACCAGCAGCGGGATGTCGTCGCGCCGCTCGCGCAGCGGCGGGATGTGGATGGGGATCACGTTCAGGCGATAGTACAGATCTTCCTGGAACCGGCCGTCGCTCACCATCTGCCGGATGTCCCGGTTGGTGGCGGCGATGACGCGCACGTCGACCTTGTGGCTGCGCTCCGAGCCGAGCGGCTCGAACTCGCGCTCCTGCAGGACGCGCAGCAGCTTCGACTGGAGCGCCGGCGCCATCGTCCCGATCTCGTCGAGGAAGATCGAGCCGCCGTCCGCCAGCGCGAACTTGCCCTTTTTGTTGGTCAGCGCGCCGGTGAACGCGCCGCGCACGTGCCCGAACAGCTCCGATTCGAGCAGGGTTTCCGGGATGGCGGCGCAGTTCACCTTCACGAGCGGCATCTCGCGCTGCGCGCTGTGGAAGTGGATCGCGCGCGCGACCATTTCCTTCCCGGTTCCCGTCTCCCCCGTGATGAGCACGGTGCTCTTCGACTTGGCCACCAGCTCCGCCGTGCGGATGACGTCCTGCACGCGGCGGCTGCGGCCGACGATGCCGTACTGGTTGAATTCCTCGTCGCGCTCGCTGAGCAGGTAGCCGTGCTGCGTGCGGAGGCGCTGGTGATCGAGCGCGTGGTCGACGACGACCAGGAGCTCGTCGATTTCGAAAGGCTTCTGCAGGTAGTCGAGCGCGCCGAGCTTCATCGCCTCGATCGCGCTTTCGACCGTCGCGTGCGCTGTCATCAGGAGGATCTGCGGCCGATCGGCGGCCGCCGTGGAGGACACGAGCTCGCGGATGAGATCCAGGCCGGTCAGCTCGGGCATCAGGTTATCGACAATCAAGACGTCGAAGGATCCCCGCGCCAGAACGCGCTGCGCCTCACGCGGGCTGCCCAGGGCCACGACCTCGTGCCCCTCCTCGCGGAGGGCCTGTGCGAGCGCGGTACGGATTTTCGCCTCGTCGTCGACGAGCAGAATCGAGCCGGTCGTTTTCGTCATGCAGTCGGCGCGTCGAGCGGCAGCTCGATCCGGACCTCGGTGCCGCGATCGCGCTCGCTCACGACGGTAATCCGCCCTCCCAGGCCTTCGATGATATTGCGGGAGATCGCAAGACCGATGCCGGTCCCGGTCCGCCGCGTGGTGAAGTAGGGATCGAACACCCGCGCCAGGTCCTCGGGGGCGATGCCGCCGCCGTTATCGGCGACAGTGATCGCCACGCGCCGCGCGTCGATCCGCGCGGTCCGCAGGCGGATGGCGCCGTCGCCGCCGGCCGCGCCGCGTGCGGTGACGGCCTGGATGGCGTTGCCGAGAAGGTTGACGAGCGCCTGCCGGAGGCGCTCGGC
>DAIUEK010000319.1:0-2796 GCA_036845165.1 Vicinamibacterales bacterium
CTCGAAGTCCGGGACCAGGGCCCGGGGCTGCAGTCTCATGAACTCGAGCGGCTGTTCGAGCCCTTCTATCGCGGCGAGTTGTGGCGCCAGCGGGTCCCGGGCACCGGCATGGGGCTGGCGATCACGCGCGGACTGGTCGCCGCGGACGGCGGGCGCGTCTGGGCCGAGAACATCGCCCCGCACGGCGCCTGCTTCTCGATCGCGGTGCCCGCCCCCACGCGCGCCCTGGCTGCCGCTAACTGACGCCATGACCGCGCGCATCCTGATCGTTGACGACGAACCGAGCATCCTCGCGACCATGGCGCCGCTGCTCCGCGGGCGCGGGTACGAGGTCTCCACGGCGACGACGGGTCACGCGGCGCTCGACGCCGTGGACCGGCAGCCGCCGCAGCTCGTCATCCTGGATCTCGGGCTTCCCGATCTCGACGGGATCGAGGTCTGCCGGCGCATGCGGGAGGGACGCGCGATCTCCATCCTGGTCCTGTCTGCGCGCGGCGCGGAACGCGACAAGGTGGCGGCGCTCGACGCGGGCGCGGACGACTACGTCACGAAGCCCTTCGGCTCGGAGGAGCTCCTCGCGCGGGTCCGGGCCGCGCTGCGGCGGGCCGACGGATCCGGCGCGTCCGCCGGTCTGATCACCCGTGGGGACCTCGTGGTGGATGTCGATCGCCGGCGCGTCACGCGCGGCGCGGACGAACTGCGGCTCACGCCGAAGGAGTTCGAGCTGCTGGTGTTTCTCGCGCAGCACCACGGGCGTGTGCTGACGCATCGCACCATCCTCAAGGCCATCTGGGGGCCCAATGCCGTCGATCAGCCCGAGCACCTGCGAGTGCTGGTCAACGCGCTGCGACGCAAGCTCGAGCCGAACCCCGCCAAGCCGCAGTACATCCTCACCGAGCCGTGGGTCGGCTATCGCTTCGCGGATTTGTAACGCTCATCGAGCGCGAGATTCAACAGCAGCACGTTGACACGCGGCTCGCCGAAGAAACCCCATTGCCGGCCCTCCGTGTGGGCCGCGACCACGCGGCGGACCTCCTCTTCGCTGACCTTCCGCTCGCGCGCGACGCGCGGCACCTGGAACAGCGCGGCGGCGGGGGAGAGGTGCGGATCGAGCCCCGATGCCGACGCCGTGACAAGGTCGATCGGCACCGGCGCGCCGGGATTCTCTTTCCTTGCCGCCTCCACGTTGGCGGTGATCGCATCGACCAGCTTCTTGTTCGTGGGTCCCAGGTTTGAACCGCCGGAGTTCGCCGCGTCGTAGCCCGTGCCGGCCGCCGACGGCCGGCCGTGAAAATGCCCGGGCGATGCAAACGCCTGTCCGATAATCCGCGACCCGATCACCTGGCCATTGCGCGCGATGAGCTGACCGTTCGCCTTGTCGCGGAACAGCACCTGCGCGAGTCCGGTCACGGCCAGCGGATAGCCGACGCCCAGCAGGAGCGTCGTCACGATCGTCATGAGGACCGCGATGCGGAGATTCTGTGTGAAATTCATGCCAGCCCCAGTGTCGTAATCATGATGTCGATGATCTTGATGCCCGCGAACGGCGCGACGAGCCCGCCGACGCCGTAGATGAGCAGGTTGCGGCGGAGGAGCGCTTCCGCGCTCATGGCCCTGTAGCTCACGCCGCGCAGTGCCAGCGGCACCAGCATGACGATGATGAGCGCGTTGAAGATGACGGCGGATAGGATGGCCGACTGCGGAGTCTTCAACCCCATGACGTTGAGCGCGACGAGCGCGGGAAACGCCACGACGAACATCGCGGGAATGATCGCGAAGTATTTTGCGACGTCGTTGGCGATCGAGAACGTCGTCAGCGCCCCGCGGGTCATGAGAAGCTGCTTGCCGATTTCCACGATGTCGATCAGCTTGGTCGGATTCGAGTCGAGATCGACCATGTTGCCGGCTTCTTTCGCGGCCTGCGTCCCTGTGTTCATGGCCACGCCGACGTCCGCCTGTGCCAGCGCGGGCGCGTCGTTGGTGCCGTCGCCCGTCATCGCGACCAGCTTGCCTTCCTGCTGTTCGCGTTTGATGAGCGCCATCTTGTCTTCCGGAGTCGCCTGGGCCAGGAAGTCGTCGACGCCCGCCTCTGCCGCGATCGAGGCCGCGGTCAGGGGATTGTCGCCGGTGATCATCACGGTCCGGATGCCCATCGCGCGCAGCGCGGCGAACCGCTCGCGGATGCCCCCCTTGACGACGTCCTTCAAATGGATCACGCCGAGCGCCCGCGAACGTTCCGCGACCACGAGCGGCGTGCCTCCCGATCGCGCGATCCGCTCGACGATGCCACGCAGCTCGGCCGCCGCGACGCCGCCGCGCGCGACCACGTACCGCTCGATCGCGTCCGCGGCGCCTTTGCGGATCTCGCGCCCGCCAAGGTCCACGCCCGACATCCGAGTCTGCGCGGTGAACGGCACGAACACGGCCCCCTTGTCCGCGAGCTCCCGGCCGCGAATCCCGTACTTCTCCTTCGCCAGGACGACAATCGACCGTCCTTCGGGCGTCTCGTCTGCGAGCGATGACAACTGCGCGGCGTCCGCCAGTTGTGCGTCGGAGATGCCCGGCAGCGGCAGGAACTCCGTCGCCTGGCGGTTACCGAAGGTGATGGTGCCGGTTTTGTCCAGCAGCAGCGTGTGCACATCCCCGGCGGCTTCGACGGCCCGTCCCGACATCGCCAGCACGTTCCGCTGCACCAGGCGATCCATCCCCGCGATGCCGATGGCGGAGAGCAGGCCGCCGATCGTGGTGGGAATCAGGCAGACCAGCAGCGAAATGAGGACGAAGAGCGACTGCGGC
>DAIUEK010000320.1:0-2782 GCA_036845165.1 Vicinamibacterales bacterium
CCTCGTAGCCCGTATCGCGCGCCGCGTCCACGGCCATCGCTGGCAGCTCGGCGGCCGAAATGGAGATCCCAAAGAGGCTGACCGGCAGCGTGTAGATCATCTGCGCATACCCAAGGCCCGCGACCGCGCCGGTCGGCAGCAGGCTGGCGATCATCCCGTCGATGTAGGCGGTCAGCTGCACGGCGCCGCGGCTCACGAGGATGGGGAAGAAGTTCCGGACAGCCCGGCGCACCGGCTCGGTGAGCGCCACGCGTCCGGGATGCCGCGAAAGCCTCCACGCCGTGGGCGCCTGCACGGCGAACTGCAGGAAGCTCCCGAGGACCGATCCCCACGCGAGCTTCATGGCCAGCGCGTCGAGGTCATGCCCGCCACCGAACCTGACGAGGGTGGCGATCATCGCGGCGTTCCACGCGACCGGTGCGGAGTAGGACAGGAGGAACTTGCCGTGGCTGTTCAAGACGCCGAGGCACCACGCGGACGCGACGAGCAGCCCGGCGCCCGGGAACAGCACGCGCACGAGCCGGATCGTGAGCTCCCGCTTCGCACCCGTGAAACCCGGCGCGAGCAGCGTGACCATCAACGGCGAGGCCAGGACGCCGAGCAGCACGAGGACGGCGATCGCGAACGTCAGGAGCGCGAAGAACGTGCGCGCCGTCTGCGCGGCCGCGTCGTATTCCCCGCGCGCGCGCAGCGCCGCATGCACAGGGATGAACGATCCCGACAGCGCCCCCTCGCCGAAGAGATTCTGGAGCAGGTTCGGGATCTGGAACGCGCGGGTGAAGGCGTCGGCCGCTTCGGATTGCTGGCCGAAATACTTCGCGAACAGCGCGACGCGGACGACGCCCGCCAGGCGGCTGATGAGGATTCCCGCGCCGACCGAGGTAGCCGCCACGCGCGAATCAGGGCCGGGGAATGCGTTCAGCGGTGTTCGCGGCCTGCCACGCGAACCACGCCATGACGATCGCGTTCTGCTTCAGGTCCTGCTCGCGAACGCGCTCGTACAAGTCCACGTTGGTGTGGTGCATCCGGACGTCGTAATCCTTGTACTCCTGGATGGGGTTGAAGCCGGGCACGCCGACGGCCCGGAAACTGAGGTGATCGGTGCTGCCGATGCCGGGCAGCACGTTCTTGCGCATGCCGAGATCCTTCAGCGGCTCGAGCCACGTGTCGAACAGCGCTTTCGCAGGTTCGCTGTCCTGCATGTACCAGCCGTAGATCGGCCCGGTTGCGGGGTCGATGTTGAGGTACAGGAACATCTTGTCCCGCGCGTCCTTGTTCGCGTCCCCCGCGAGGTGCTGCGTCACGTAGGCCTTGGAGCCGAGCAGCCCTTCTTCCTCGCCGCCCCACAGCGCGACCCGGATGGTCCGCCTGGGCTCGAGACCGAGCGCCTTCAGGATGCGCATCGCTTCGACCACGACGGCCACGCCATCAGCGTTGTCCGACGCGCCGGTGCCGGTGTGCCAGGAGTCCAGGTGCGCGCCGAGCAGCACCACCTCGGATTTCAACTGCGGATCGCGGCCGGGGATCTCCGCTACGACGTTGTAGCTGTTCGGATCGTCGGTGACATAGTGGGACTGCACGTACACGCGCAGCTTCACCGGCAGGCCGCGCTGCAGCATCCGCGCGATCATGTTGTAGTGCTCGCCGGCGAGCACGATCGACGGCGTGGCGGCATCCCCCTGGTCGCGCCCGAGCACGAACACCGTGCCGTGCTCCCCTTCGCTCGTCTTCACCGTCACGCCCACACCCGCCTCGCGCAGCGTCTGCGCAATCGCGCGCGTGTCTGCCGCCGTTCCGCGCAGCCCGACCGGCGGCGGCTGGCCGATCCGCACGGGTCCCTCGGACGTTGAAGGCTGAGGACGGTCTGTCTTGATGAACGCGGCTTCCGGCTGCGTCAGCACGATCGCGCCGCTCAGCCTGGCCTTCATCGCGGCGACATCGGCAGGGGAGCGGCCGCCCACCATGATCGGCGCCGCGAGGATCTCTCCTTTCGTGGACGGGGACCACGCTTCGGCATAGCCGATGAGCGGCATGTAGCGGGGTTCGACCATCTCGACGACGAGGCGATCGAGGACCCAGCCGCGGCCGAACGCCCACGGCTCGAGCGTCGGATCGCTCAGGCCGAACGCGCGCATCCGTTCGCGCGCCCACTCGGCGGCCTGCTTGTAGGCTGGGCTTCCCGCGAGGCGGGGACCGAACTGGTCGGTGAGCGTGGCGAAGAGCGCCTGCACCTGCGAGCGGTCGGTGCCTTCCTGCCGGATACGGGACAGCACGTCCGGGGTTTGTGGCGTCCGGCTCGAGCCGGACACCCCAGCCGTCTGGCTGATCGCGGACAGGATGATGGCGACAGCCGCCAGGCCGGCGGCCCGCTGTCTCACTTGGAGTCGGTCTCCAGTCGAAGTTTTCTGATCTTGCGGTCGCGATCGGAGGCGAACCGCTCGAGATCGATCCGATACTCCTGCTCGATCTTCTCGACCTCCGCGGGATCGTACGTCGCCAGCTGCTTTCCCCGGTGCAGGATTTGCAACTCGGCCACCCGTGCCTCGTACACAGAGCGTGCCTCCGCAATCGCCGCCTTCTGTGCCTCGGTGAGCTTGTGCTCGACGACCCCCGCCTCGGCGTCCTTCTTCTTCAAGCGCTCCATCGCGAGTTCGAGCGAGCTTTTCGGTGAGTCTTCAGCCATTGTTCTTCCGCCTAAAGGCGGAAGTCACGGGTCCTTCAGGGAACCGCCTTCCGCCGTTTTCATGGCTTCCGCCTTCAGGCGGAAGATCTATCTCGGCGA
>DAIUEK010000321.1:0-2758 GCA_036845165.1 Vicinamibacterales bacterium
CGCAGACGCCGCCTCCGGCGGCCGCGCCCGCGCCCAAGCCGCAGCCTCCCGCGCCGTTTCCGCAGGACGCCAAGATCGCGTTCATCGACATCAACCTGATCGCGAGCAGCTCGGCGGCCGGCAAGGACGCGTCCAAGAAGCTCCAGGACATGAACAACAAGAAGCTCGCGGAGCTCCAGGACAAGAACAAGCAGCTGCAGGCGCTGACGACGAAGCGCGACACGGGGTCGGTCGTCCTGAACGACGCGGCGCGCGCGCAGCTCGACAAGGACATCGACAAGCTCCAGCGCGACATCCAGTTCGCGCAGACCAACGCGCAGGCCGAGATGCAGGACCTGCAGAACGAGCTCCAGGGGGAGTTCCAGAAGCGGCTGCTCCCGATCATCGAGGAAATCGCGAAGGAGAAGGGGCTCCATGCGGTGTTCAGCATCGCTGACTCCGGCGCCGCCTACGTACAGCTCGGCCTGAACATCTCGGACGAGGTCGTCAAGCGCCTCGACGCCGCCGCGGCGGCGAAGAAGTAAGGGATTTGGTGATCTCGTGATTTCGTGAGTTGGTGATTCCGGCATTGAAAGCGCGGGCGGTAGCCCGCGCACGCCAAATCACCAACTCACCAAATTACAAAATCACCAAATCAGCTAAGATTTCCCTTAGTGTCCATCAACATTCCGGAGGCCATCGACCGGCTCTGTTATCGCTATCCCTCCCCGCTGGTCGACGCCGTCACCGAGCATGAGCCCGGGCGGCGCATCAAGGCCGTCAAGAACGTCACCGTCACTGAGGATTTCTTCCAGGGGCATTTTCCGGGCGCTCCGCTGATGCCTGGCGTCCTGATGATCGAGACCCTGGCGCAGGTCGCGACGATCCTGCTGACGCACGGTCCCGCCGGGGCGTCGGTCGGGCGGACGTGGCTGCGCGGCGTGGACAACGCGAAATTCCGCCTGCGCGTCGTGCCGGGCGATCGCCTGACGCTGGACGTGACGCTGGGTCCGCGCCGGACGAGGCTCGCGCGGGTGCGCGCCGTGGCGAGCATCGACGGCAACGTCGCGGCGGAAGCCGAGCTGGTGATGGGGCTCGAGCCCGCGGCGGCCCGGGCGCGGAGCGAGGCGGCGGACATCCATCCGACGGCCATCGTCCATCCCTCGGCCACGGTCGGCGCGGGGACCGTCATCGGCCCCTACGTGACGGTGGGCGAGCGGGTCACGATCGGGCGCGACTGCCGGATCGGCGCGTCCTGCGTGATCGACGGCGTGACCGCGATTGGCGACGGCAACGAGATTTTTCCGATGACGTCCATCGGGCTCGTGCCGCAGGACTTGAAGTTCGGCGGCGAGCCTACGCGCGTCGTCATCGGGGACCGGAACGTGATCCGGGAGTTCGTGACCATCCACCGCGGGACGGCGGGGGGGGGCGGCGTGACGAGTATCGGTTCGCGCAACCTGCTGATGGCGTACACGCACATCGCGCACGACTGCCACATCGGCGACGACACGATCTTCGGCAACGCCGCCACGCTCGCCGGGCACGTCGAGGTCGAGGACTTCGCCAACGTCGGCGCGTTCTCGGGCGTGCACCAGTTCTGCCGTGTCGGGCGCTACGCCTTCATCGGCGGCTACTCGGTCGTGACGAAGGACGCGCTGCCGTTCGCCAAGACGGTCGGCAACCGCGCGCGGATCTACGGGATCAACACCATCGGCCTGATTCGCCGCGGGTTCTCCCAGGACGCCATCGCCAAGCTGCGCCGCGCCTACCGCATCCTGCTGCATGCGAACACCAGCCGCGCCGTCGTGCAGATCGACCGCGATCCGGCGCTCCAGAGCCCGGAAGTCCGCTACGTCGTCGCGTTCATCCGCTCGTCGAAGCGGGGCGTCGGACTGCGCAGGCCCAGCCGGCGGCTGGAAGAGGTGGTCGAGGAATAGCTCGTGGTCCTGTCGAGGTGTTCGCTTGTGACGATCTTTGTGAAGAAGCTGGGGCCGTTCACACTCAGCCCCTAGCACTCTAAGGATGAACAACCGTGATCGTGTAGCTGAAGCTGTCGGTCGTGCCGGCGGTGACGGCGGCCGCGACGTTGCCGTTGTCGTAGATCCGCACGCAGTACGTCCCAAGCGTTGAGGCGGTGGCGTTGAGGGTGAACGCCTGCAGCGCCGCGGGATTGTCCAGCACCGCCGTGCACACGTTCAGGGTCGCGTTCAGCGTGCCGAGGCTGAACCCGACGGTCTGCGTGGAGTCGGGGCCGACCGCGGTCAGCGTGGCCGCCACCGGCCCCCCCGTCAGCGAGATGAACTGGTAGAACATGCCGCTGGCCGGGCTCAGGGTCCCGGTGAAGGTCTCCGTGAACGGCCCGCCGGTCGGCGCGACCGGGAGCGTCGTGTTACCGCAGGCGCCCGCCAGCGCGGCTGTCGCGCAGAGCAGGATCCCGCAGGCTATCCGTCGAAACATTTCCTCTCCTAACCCAAATGATAAACTTCGCTGTCAGGGCAAAGGGCTGGGGGCCTGGCCATCGGGCTCGGCCCCCTGCCTAGGCGCCCAGCCCGCAGCCCTGACAATGACTTTAGACATCCAGTGTCTCGTATTGGTCTGATCGCCGGCAACGGCCGGTTTCCCTTCCTCGCGCTCCAGGGGGCGCGCAACCTCGGTCACGACGTCACCGTCGTCGCCGTGAAGGAGGAGGCGTTTCCCGAACTCGAGGCCGCGGCCCGCGACGCCGGGGCGGACCTCCACTGGGTGTCCCTCGGGCACCTGGGTAAGTGTATCAAGG
>DAIUEK010000322.1:0-2667 GCA_036845165.1 Vicinamibacterales bacterium
GTCAGCGCGGATCTCAAGTTGACGAAGGCGCAGGGGGGATTCCTGGGCTCGGTGACGCTCGTCGCGGCCGCCGCCGGCGGCGTCGGCTTCGGATGGATCGCCGATCGGTTCGGGCGCACGCGCGCGCTGATGCTGAGCGTCGCGCTCTACTCGGTGTTCACGGCGGCGTGCGGCTTCGCCGGGACCCTCGAGCAGTTCGTGGTCTTCCGCGTCTTCCTCGGCCTCGGGATGGGCGGTGTCTGGACGAGCGGCGCCGCGCTCGTGTCGGAGTCGTGGCCCGCCGCGCATCGCGGCAAGGCGCTCGGCTTCATGCAGAGCGGCTGGGCGATCGGATACGCGGCCGCCGTGCTCGTCAGCGGATACGTGCAGCCGCATTACGGCTGGCGGGCGGTGTTCTTCGTCGGCATCCTGCCCGCCTTCTTCACGCTGTGGGTGCAGCACCGCGTCAAGGAGCCGGCGATCTGGACCGCCGCGTCGCGCGCGGCGGCCCCCTCACCGGGATTCCTCTCCATCTTCAAGAGCGGCATCGGCGGCCTCACCGTCGTCCTGACGCTGATGAACACGTGCACGCTGTTCGCGTGGTGGGGCTTCAACCTGTGGCTGCCGAGTTACCTCAAGTCCGCCTCGGCGCAGGGAGGCGCCGGCCTGACCGGCACCGCGGCGACGACCTACCTGTTCATCATGCAGGCGGGCATGTGGGTCGGCTACGTCACCTTCGGCTTCATCAGCGATCGCATCGGACGGAAGAGAACGTACGTCACGTACCTGCTGACCGCGGCGGTGCTGCTCGCCGTCTACGTCTCGGTGCGGAATCCGGCGGCGCTGCTGCTCCTCGGTCCGCTCGTCGCCTTTGCCGCGACCGGCTACTTCAGCGGCTTCGGCGCGGTGACGGCGGAAATCTATCCGACGTCGATCCGCGCGACCGCGCAGGGGTTCACCTACAACATCGGCCGCCTCGCGAGCGCTGCCGCCCCATATCTCGTCGGCACGCTCGCGGACACGCATGGATTCGGTCCGGCGCTGCTCGTCTGCTCGGCCGCGTTCGTGCTGGCCGCGGTGCTGTGGATCTGGATTCCGGAAACAAAAGGGAGAGCGCTGAGCTGACGGAGCGCACGGAGAACATCCAACACAAAGGCACAGAGGACACAGAGACGCACAGAGGACGATCTCTCGCAGAGGACGCCGACAAGCAAAGGGCGGGAAGAACAACTCAGTAGGCTCTTTCACGGCCGCTCTCTCTGCGTCTCTGGGTTCATCTTTCGTCGGCGTGGATTGTCGAACAGGAGTTCAGTCATGGGTCGTAAACTCGGCTGGGTCATTCCCCTCGTTCTGCTGGTGGCGGCGCCCTCCCAGGCACAGAATCGGAGCGAGGACGAATACACGCGCTACGAGCTGCTGGCGCCCGAGACCTCCAGCTTCAAAATCGTCTACGACGTCACGGCGGTCACGCCGGGCGCGAAGTACTTCTTCAATCCGATCCGCAAGGGCAGCGCGGCCAGTGACGAATCGGTGGTCGATCTGATGACCGGCGCGCCGCTGACGTTCAAGGACGTGACGGGGCAGCAGGCACGCGACGCCGGGCTCAAGGACGCCGATCTCGACACGCATTACATCCAGGTCGAGCTCGCGCGGCCGGTGCCCGACGGGGGCCAGGCGCGCATCCGCATCCTCAAGACCTACAAGGACGCGAAGAGCTACTTCCGCGACGGCGACGCGGTCGTGTTCAACCGGCCGCTCGGGATCAGGCGCAACGCCGTCGTGCTGCCGAGGGGATACGAACTGATCGCCGCGAACGTCCCCGTGCAGGTGGTCGAAGAGGCCGACGGGAGGATCGCCGCCAGCTTCATGAATACCTATCCGGGTGACGCGCCGCTGGCCGTCAGGGCGCGCGCGCTGACGCGTCCGGCGGTCTTTGTGCCCGATGAGCACATGGGCATCGTTCAAGCGACGCCCGACATCCCCTCCGCCGCCGCAGACGCGCCGCCTGCGGACCGGCCGATGAACCAGATCCGCGTCAGCGAGCGCGCGCTCCAGGATCGCGAGATCGTCTACTTCCTCAAGCAACCGGAGACCCACGCGTTCTCGCTGTACCACGACTACACGGCCTCGCGCGACGGGGAGCACCAATACGTGAACGTCGTCCGCACGGGGAGCACCGTGTCGGATCCTTCCGCGAAGATCCTCGACACCGGGGAAGTCTTGAAGACCCGGACGCTGACGGGCGCCGACATCGCGCGCGAGAAGATCGACATCCCGGATCGCGTACAGCCCGACACAGAGGTGGTCCTGATTCCGTTCGGCCCCGTGAAGAAAGGGCAGTCCCTGCGCTTGCGGATTTCGGAAACCTACACCGACCCAGCGCGCTACGGCCTGATCGACGGGCAGTTGATGTGGCACCGCAGCTTCGGCCGGCCGCGCAACGACATGGTCCTGCCCGCCGGCTGGTACCTGACCACCAGCTCGATTCCCGCCGTCATCTCGCAGGAGCCCGACGGCCGGGTCCGCCTGTCGTTCTGGAACCCGCGGCCGGACAACGTCGATGTCTTTGTGAAGGCGCGACGAAGGTAGAAACTGGGAGGTTGGAGGTTAGGTTTTCGTGATGTGGGTCACGACGCCCAGGACGTAGTGGAGCACGGCGTGGTCGCCCGCCTCGAGTGAGTGCGGGAC
>DAIUEK010000323.1:0-2659 GCA_036845165.1 Vicinamibacterales bacterium
GCCGCAGATCCTTGTGCGGCAGGTCGAGCAGCTGCTGATCGTTCGTGTACGAGTGCACCGTCGTCATCCAGCCCTTTTTGAGGCCGAACTGCTCGTGCAGCACCTTTGCGAGCGGCGCGAGGCAGTTCGTGGTGCACGACGCGTTCGAGATGATGTGGTGCGTCTTCGGGTCGTACTTGTCCTGGTTGACGCCGAGGACGACCGAGAAGTCCGGCTTCTTCGCGGGCGCCGTGATGATGACCTTCTTCGCGCCGGCCGCCAGGTGCTTCGCGGCGCTGTCGCGGTCCGTGAAGAGTCCCGTGGACTCGAACACGACCTCGACGCCGAGGTCCTTCCACGGCAGCTGCGCCGGATCCTTCACCGACAGCACCTGGAACGTGTCGCCGTCGACGGTGATCTTGTCGCCGTCCGCGGTGATGGTCGCCTTCAGGTTGCCGAGGATGGAGTCGTACTTCAGCAAATGCGCCAGCGTGGCGGCGCTCGTGAGGTCGTTGACGGCGACAAAGTCGATATCGTTCGACCCGAGCGCCGCGCGCATGATGTTGCGGCCGATGCGGCCGAACCCGTTGATTCCAACTTTGATGGCCATGTGAGCGATTCTAGTGAACGGCTTGCGCAGCGGTCAATCCACGCCTAAACTAACCGGGAATCAACCCTTTACCGCCGTGTACTCCTTTTACAGTGTCCTGATCGTCACATTCTTCCTCGTGATGTCGCCGTACCTGGCCTGGCAGGCGGTGCGTTACCGGAAGTACATCGGCAGCCTGCGGCAGCGGCTGGGCTATCTTCCCATCTCGTTCAACCTGGATGGGGAAGAATCGATCTGGATCCACGCGGTCTCGGTCGGCGAGGTGCTCACCGCCCGCGCGCTGCTCCCGCAGCTCAAGGAGCGCTATCCGCGCCTCCGGCTTTTCCTGTCGACGACGACGATGACGGGGCAGCAGATTGCGCGCAACAGCCTGCAGTACGTCGATGAGGTGTTCTACTTTCCGTTCGATCTCGGCTTTATCGTGAACCGGACGCTGCGGCTGGTGAAGCCGCGGATGTTCATCATGATGGAAACCGAGATCTGGCCGAACCTGCTCCGGGCGTGTCATCGCACGGGCGTCCGCACGGTCCTCGTCAACGGGCGCATCTCGTCGCGCTCGTACCCGCGCTATCGCCTGGCGCGGCCGTTTTTCCGCCGCGTGCTGACGAACGTCACTCGCTTCTGCATGCAGAGCGAGGAATCCGCGCGGCGCATCATCGACATGGGGGCGGATCCCGAGAAGGTGGTCGTCACCGGCAGCCTGAAGTTCGACTCGCTCGATCTGCCCGGCGTCGCGACGGCCGCCGACCGCGGCCGGAATCGCGTGCTGCGGTACTTCCGCATCAGCACCGACCGTCCCGTCATCATCGCGGCGAGCACGCTGAAAGGGGAAGAGGAGCCGGTGTTCGAGGCGTTCCAGCGCATCCGCGCGCGGGTGCCCGAAGCTCTGCTGATCATCGCCCCGCGAAAGCCCGAGCGTTTCGACGACGTGGAGCAGTACGCGCGCCGCGCCGGGTGGAACACCGTGCGGCGGAGCGAACTGCCGGTCGACGCGGAGCCGCGGCAGGATGTCGTGGTGCTCGATACGATCGGAGAGCTCGCGCAGCTCTACCAGGTCGCCACCGCCGTATTCGTCGGCGGGAGCCTGGTCGACCAGGGGGGGCACAACATCCTCGAGCCCGCCGTCTTCGGCAAGGCGATCGTGTTCGGCCCCCACATGCAGAACTTCGCCGAGATCGCCCGCACGTTCGTCGAGAACGACGCCGCGATCCAGATCAGGTCCGGACGCGAGCTCGAGCACGCGCTCCTGGGCCTGCTCACGGACCCGGTCCGGCGCGCCCGACTCGGGGCGGCCGCCCGTGCCCTGGTCGAGGCCAACCGCGGCGCGCGGGGCAAGACGATGACCGCGATCGCGCGCGTGCTCCCGCCGCAGGATCCCGGCAACGTGCGTCCATTCCGGGTGGTCCACTGACGCGGGGTCTCTGCAAGGCAGAAGATCCAAGGCAGAAGGCAGCGGCCTTGTAATGTTGTCCACCGTCTATGCCGCCGTTGCACGCCGTCGACGGCGCTACTACGCGACCCATCCGCATCTCCAGCGTGCGCTGTCCCGTCCCGTCATCAGCATCGGCAATCTCGCGGTCGGGGGACGGGCGAAGACGCCGCTCGCCGCGCTCGTGGCCACGCGGCTGCGCGACCTGGGCGAGCGGCCGGCCATCCTCAGCCGCGGCTACGCGCGGCGCGACGCCGCCGACGGCGTCGTCGTCGTCTCGGACCCGCGCGGCATCCGCGCGGACCTGGATCGCGCCGGCGACGAGCCGCTGATGCTGGCGCGGCAGCTCGAAGGGGTGGCGGTGCTCGCGTCGAGCAGCCGGTATCTCGCCGGCCGGCTCGCCGAACACCACTTCGGCTGCACGGTCCACGTGCTCGATGACGGCTTCCAGCACTTCTCGCTGTGGCGCGACGCCGACATCGTCGTCGTCGACCGCGAGGACATCGACCAGCCCGTGACGCTGCCGGCTGGACGCCTTCGCGAGCCGATCGATGCGGCGGCATGGGCCGATGCGGTGATGGCGCTCGACGACGCGAACGTGGAATCTGTGGCGGCCATGCGGCCCTTCGAGAGCCTCAGGG
>DAIUEK010000324.1:0-2637 GCA_036845165.1 Vicinamibacterales bacterium
GACGCGGACGGCGTCGGTTTCTTCGATCGCGCCGGCCAGGACGCCGACATCGGTCTGCTGCGGATGAGACGAAAGCCGTTCGTGGCCAATGCCGAGGCGGCGTCCGTGTTCGCGCGACTGGATCGGTTGACCGGCCTGTCGGATCCGTCGGGTCTTCGCGGACGGGCCGAGGGCGCGCTGCGCGCCGCTTCAGAACAGATGTCCGGACACGGACCGCTCGCCGCGCACTACGTGCTGGCGCTACGGCAGCTCTCGAGCCCGGTGATAGACTGAGCCCCATTCCCGCCATGGACATGTGCATTGATCCCCTTGCGTCGCTGACTGACGAGCAGGACGTCCGCAACGCGTCGCTGCTGTCGGTGACTCCCAATATCGGACCGCGCTTCGCATCGAGGGTCCTGCCGTTCACGCTGGATCTCGCGCGCGCGGATTTCACCGACGACCAGGATGCCGCGCTGGGCGCCCTCGAAAAGCAGGCGGCCCGGATCGCCATCGAGTCGCTCGCGTCGCTGGCGAAGGTCAACGACATCGATCACCTCGGCGGCGGCCTCGAGCTGATCCCGGCGCTGCTGATGACGCTCGCGGCCACCGACTACGAGCGCTCGCACTTCACGATCGAGCACGGCCACACGAGCATCGGGTACTACTCGTCGCTGGCGGCGCTCGGGTTCCTCGAGCGGCAGCGCGTCATCGACGGGTTCCGTCGCAGCCTCGACATCGCGGGGCACGTGTCGTGGGTGCCGGGCGGGACCGAGCTCAACTCGGGACGCCTCGGCGTGATGGTGCCGGTCGGCACCGGCCTCGCGCTCGGGTTGAAAGCGCACCACGGCCGCGGCAGCCACGTGATCTGCCATTGCGGTGACGCCGGCTGGATCTCCGGCCAGGCGCTGAACGGCTTCAACGCCGCGGGACTCCACGGCGCGCCGATCACGTTCGTCATGCACCGGAACGGGATCCAGTTGTCGGGGACGACCCGCAAGATCATGAACCGGGATCCGCGGCCGATTATCGGGAGCTTCGGCATCAAGATCCTGGAAATCCGTTCGCTGCACGATCGCGCGGACCTCTTCCGCGCGTACCGCGAGGCCTTCGCCGAGGCGCAGGACGGCCACCCGACGCTCGTCTATCCCACCGGGTTCGGCTTTCCCGGCGACACGCCGCGCACGGTCGACGACTTCGGCGAGATGTATGGCCTCGTCGAGGAGACGCGGCACTTCGCCGAGGAACACAAGGTGCCGATCGGCACGCGCGTCTGGATTCCCGGATCGCTCATGAGCTTCCGCGACGCGCACGCGATGCTCCAGTGCCTCTTCTACGTGAACGATCTGCCGGGCGGCGAGGGGCAGCACGACGGCGGCATGAAGGGGCGCGACCCGCAGGCGGTGCTGTCGAATCCCCTGCTCGCGATGACCCCGGCCGAGACGGCGGCGCTCGAGACGCTGCGCAAGCAGCCGTATCGCACCGTGATCACGGTGGCGCGGCCGGCCAGGGGCACGCCGAACCTGACGCTGACGGCCGACGACATCGCCAGGGTCTCGCTCCCGGCGCCCGGCAAGGAGATCTCCGCGCGCGCCGGATCCGAGGCGGCCTACGCCGTCGTCGCGGCGAAGTATCCCGACCGGTGTTTCTTCGTGTCGTGCGACCTGGATCCGTCCACCAAGCTCGGGAAGGCGACGGCGCTCGTGCCGAAGACGCACCATTTCGAGATGAGCATCGAGGAGCAGGCGGCTTCGCTCATGGCCGACGGCCTCGCGTACAGCAGCCGTGAGCCGCAGATTAACGTCATCGCCACCTTCTCCGCGTTCTTCGAAGGCATCGCGCGCGAGGGCTTCGAGATGTGGCGCTACCAGCGCAACCTGACGGGGTTCAACGAAGGCCTGAACGTCATCATGCATCTGTCGCACGTGGGCGCGTGCACCGGCCGCGATCATTTCTCGGGCTGGAGCCTCGACTGGATCAACCTCGCGCTCGGCTACATGCCGTTCCTCCGGCGCTTCTACGCGCCCGCCGATGCGCGGGCGGCCTTCATCGCCGTCCGTGATGCCGCCGCGGGCTATGGCGGCCACATCGTCGCCATCCCGCGCGACAACCTGCCGGTGCTGACGCGCGACGACGGCAAGACGCCGTTGTGGAACGCGGGAGACGAGTGGACGGCCGTCACGCCGTTCCGGACGCGCGCCGGCGCGAGGACCGCGATCCTGACGATCGGCGCGCCCAGCTTTCTCGCCGGCGAGGCCAGCGGTAAAGCGGCGGAGCACGGCGTGCCGGTCGACGTCTACGTGGTCAACGGCTTTCCGATCGAGGAGAGCGTCCTGATGGATCTCCCGCGCCGCTACGAGCGGATCCTGACGCTCGAGGACGGCCTGATCGGCGGCCTCGACGGCGGCCTGCGCGGCTTCGCCGCCTACGTGGCGGGGAAGTTCGCCGGGTGCGGTGTGAAACTCGAGCACCTGGGGATCGTGGATCCCCGCATCGCGCCGTCAGAGACCTTCCAGGAAGTCTGGGCGCACTACGGGATGAGCGCGGACGCCATCACCGCTCGCCTCGTGCGGACCTAAATTAGGACCCTGACTTCGTCGCGTCGCTGGTCGACAAGTACAGCGCGTTGAACAGCATCGGGAACGTCGCGTGCGTCTG
>DAIUEK010000325.1:0-2611 GCA_036845165.1 Vicinamibacterales bacterium
AGATTCCCCGAGGATGCCTCGCCGATGAGAAACCCTGCGCCCAAGGACAATGCCGAGCTTGAAGCTCTAGAACAGCGCGAGTGGCGCGAGGCCCTTGACTATGTGATCCAGCAAGGGGATCGCGGCCGGGTCGAGCGGTTGCTCGCCACCGTGCGCCACCACGCGCGGATGAGCGGGGTGGCGCTCCCCTTCCGCGCGGGCACGGCCTACGTCAACAGTATCCGCGTGGACGAAGAGACTCCGATTCCCGGCAGCCAGGAGATCGAGCGCCGGATCAAGAGCCTGATCCGCTGGAACGCCATGGCGATGGTCGTGCGCGCCAACCGCGTCTCGGAAGGCATCGGCGGCCACATCTCGACCTACGCGTCCGCCGCGACGCTCTACGAAGTCGCCTTCAATCACTTCTTCCGCGGCAAGGGGCGCGAGGGTGACGGCGACATCGTCTATTTCCAGGGCCACGCCTCGCCCGGCATTTACGCGCGCGCATTCCTCGAAGGGCGTCTCTCGAGCGAGCGGCTCGAGAACTTCCGTCACGAGCAGCGTCCTGGCGGCGGGCTCTCGTCGTACCCGCACCCGTGGCTGATGCCCGACTTCTGGGAATTCCCCACGGTCTCGATGGGCCTCGGCCCGATCATGTCGATCTACCAGGCGCGCTTCAATCGCTACCTGGAAGATCGCGGCCTCAAGAAGCCGTCGACCAGCAAGGTGTGGGCGTTCCTCGGCGACGGCGAGACCGACGAGCCCGAATCGCTTGGTGCGATCAGCCTGGCGGCGCGCGAGAAGCTCGACAACCTCGTCTGGGTCATCAACTGCAACCTGCAGCGTCTCGACGGGCCGGTCCGCGGCAACGGGCACATCATCCAGGAGCTCGAGGCCACCTTCCGCGGCACCGGGTGGAACGTCATCAAGGTGATCTGGGGCAGCGACTGGGATCCGCTCCTGGCGAAGGATCACGACGGCCTGCTGGCGAAGCGGATGGGCGAAGTCGTGGACGGCCAGTACCAGAAGTACGCCGTCGAATCCGGCGCGTATCTCCGCGAGCACTTCTTCGGCACCGACCCGCGGCTGCTCGAGATGGTCAAGCACATGTCGGACGACCAGCTGAAGAAGCTGCGTCTGGGCGGCCACGATCCCGTGAAGGTGTTCAACGCGTACAAGCGCGCCACCGAAACGAAGGGGCAGCCGACCGTCGTGCTCGCCCGGACCATCAAGGGATACGGGATGGGCGAAGCCGGTGAGGGGAAGAACATCACGCACCAGCAGAAGAAGATGAACGAGGCGGACCTGCGCTCGTTCCGCACGCGCTTCGGGATCCCCATCTCCGACGAGCAGATCGCCGACGCGCCGTTCTACAAGCCGGCCGACGACAGCCCGGAACTGCAGTACATCCGGGAGCGCCGCAAGGCGCTGGGCGGTCCCGTGCCGGCGCGCACCGTCCGCGTGGAGCCGCTGAGGGCGCCGCTCGAACCCCTCTTCGAGGAGTTCTACAAGGGCACCGAAGGGCGCAAGGCCTCGACGACGATGGTGTTCGTGCGGATGCTGGCGAAGCTGCTCCGCGACAAGGAAATCGGCGATCTGATCGTCCCGATCGTGCCCGACGAGGCGCGCACCTTCGGGATGGAGTCGCTCTTCCGCGCCGTCGGCATCTACTCGCACGTCGGCCAGAAGTACGATCCGGTCGACATGGACACGCTCCTGTATTACAAGGAAGCCAAGGACGGCCAGATCCTCGAGGAAGGGATCACCGAGGCGGGATCGATGTCGTCGTTCATCGCCGCCGGCACCGCGTACGCGACGCACGGCGTGAACACGATCCCGTTCTTCATCTACTACTCGATGTTCGGCTTCCAGCGCATCGGCGACCTGGTCTGGGCCGCGGGCGATTCGCGCGTGCGCGGGTTCCTCCTCGGCGGGACCGCGGGACGGACGACGCTGGCCGGCGAGGGGCTGCAGCACCAGGACGGCAACAGCCACGTGTATTCGCTCTGCTACCCGAACTGCCTCTCGTATGACCCGGCGTACGCGTTCGAGGTTGCCGTCATCATCCAGGACGGCATCAAACGGATGTATCACGACCAGGAAAGCATCTTCTACTACCTGACCGTGATGAACGAGCAGTACGTGATGCCGGCGATGCCGCCGAATGCCCGCGAGGGGATCCTGAAGGGCATGTATCGCTTCAAGGCGGCCGCCGACGCGAAGGCGACGCTTCGGGCGCAGCTGTTCGGCAGCGGGGCCATCCTGAACGAAGTGATCGCCGCGCAGGAGATCCTGCAGACGTACGGCGTCGCCGCCGATGTCTGGTCGGTCACGAGCTATGGCGAGCTCTACCGCGACGGTCACGCGTGCGAGCGCTGGAACATGCTGCACCCTGGCGAAACGCCGCGCGTCCCGTACGTGACCGAGTGCCTGAAGGACGCGCCCGGCGTGTTCGTCGCGGCGTCCGACTATTGCAAGATCCTCCCGGATTCGATCGAACGCTGGATGCCGCGCAGGATTCGCGCGCTCGGCACTGATGGCTTCGGCCGCAGTGAGGATCGCGGCGCGCTGCGCGAGTTCTTCGAAGTCAACGCCCGGTTCGTGGCCGTCGCGACCCTCGCCGAGCTGCTCA
>DAIUEK010000326.1:0-2566 GCA_036845165.1 Vicinamibacterales bacterium
GTCATCACGTGCGCCTGGCGCGTTGCGTTGATGTAGTCGATGATCGCCGCCAGCGTGGTGCTCTTGCCGCTGCCCGTCGTCCCCGTGACCAGCACGAGCCCGCGTTCTTCGCGGGCGATCTTCTTGAGGATGGGAGGCAGGCCGAGATCGTCGATCGTCCTGATCTTTATCGGAATGACGCGCAGGGCGAGGCCGACCGTGCCGCGCTGCTGGAACACGTTGCAGCGGAAGCGCCCCAGCCCGTCGATGCTGTAGGCGAGGTCGACGTCATGGTTCTTCTTGAACTTTTCGACCTGCTCGGGCCCGAGGATCGTCTTGGCGATCCCTTCGGTATCGGCGCGATCGAGCCGTTTCTCTTCGGACGCGACCACGAGCGTCCCGTTGATCCGCATCATCGGGTAACTGCCGACCTTCAGGTGCAGGTCCGAGGCGCCACTGGCCACGGCGATCTGGAGCAGTTGGTTGATGTGCATCGCAGACCGGGTCTCAGGAGACCCGGCCCACCTTGGCCCCGGCGGCGACCGCCGTCCGGGGTTCGCCGTCATACACGAATTCGAGCCAGCCGTACGCGTCCGGCGCGTCGCCGTTGATGATGCCGAAGAACGCCTGCTGGACCGCCTCGGTGATCGGCCCGCGCCGGCCGTTGCCGACGGGCATCTTGTCGACCGTCCGGATCGGCGTGATCTCGACCGCCGTGCCCGCGAAGAAGGCTTCGTCGGCGATGTAGAGCAGCTCGCGCGGCAGCATCTCCTCGCGGACCGTGAACCCGAGACCCCTGGCCAGCGTGATCACCGAATCCCGAGTGATCCCGGGGAGGATCGAGGCGGTCACCGGTGGTGTGTAGAGCGTGTTGTTCCGGACGAGGAACAGGTTCTGTCCGCTGCCTTCGCTCAAGTACCCGAACGTGTCGAGCGCGATGCCCTCGCTGTAGCCTTCGGCGATCGCCTCCATCTTGATCAAGGAGGAATTGGCGTAGTTCGCGGCGGTCTTCGCGAGTGTCGGGAACGTGTTCGGCGCGGCGCGCGACCAGGAGCTGACGCGCACGTCGACGCCGCTCGTGAGCGCGTCCTCTCCGAGGTAGGCGCCCCATGCCCACGTGAGGACCGCGGTGTCGACCGGACACGGGAAGGGATTCACCCCGAGCGTGTGGTAGCCGCGATACACGAGCGGGCGGATGTAGCAGGCCTTGAAGTCGTTGGCCTTGATCGTCTCCATGACGGCGCGGTGCATCTCGTCGTAGGTGACCTTGGGGTCCATCCGGTAGATCTTGGCCGAATCGAACAGCCGGCTGAGGTGCGCGTCCAGGCGGAAGCAGGCGGATCCGCGGGGCGTGTCGTAGCACCGCGCGCCTTCGAAGACGGCGCTGCCGTAGTGAATGACATGTGATGCGATGTGGATCTTGGCGTCCGCCCAGTCGACGAGCGAACCGTTCATCCAGATTTTGCCGGTGCCGGGGAAGGCCATCAACTACTCCTTTGCGGAGGACACACGTGGCGGCCTCACCAAGGCAGGAACCATGCTGAAACCTACAGATCTTAACATATTGGTACGCGCGCAGAACTGCCAATTCCCGATGGTCCGATCACTGTTGTTCATTGCAGAACGGGCAGCGATCCGTGCGCGCGTGCAGCGGCTTGCGGCAGTGCCAGCAGAAACGCGCGGCCGGCGCCTCGCGCGCGCGCAGCCGGCTCTGGATGCTCTGCGCATCGTCGCGTCCTCCGCGGGCCGGCGTGCCCGCGACTCTCGAGACGGCGCCTGGCTGCGGCGTGCGCGTCGCGTTCCGCGCGGTCAGCACGTCGTCCAGCAGGTCCGACGCGCGCTGGTACCTGGCGGTCGTTTCCGGCGCCAGCGCCTTCATGACGATGTCGCTGATCGATTTGGGGATCGACGGGTTCTTCAGCCGCGGGGGAGACACCAGCTCTCCCGACATGAGCTTGTCGAGGTCGGCCGGCGCGGGCGTGTCATACGGCAGGACCCCTGTCAGCATCTGATACATGGTGACGCCGAGCGAGTAGAGATCGGACGCGAAGACCGCCTTCCCGTGGAACTGCTCGGGGGCCATGTAGGGGGGGCTGCCGATGACGGTGGTGCCGTGGGCCGCGATTTCCAGGAAGCGGGACGTGCCGAAGTCCGCGACCTTGACGATGTCGTGCTCGCCGACGAGGACGTTGGCGGGGCGCAGGTCGCGGTGAATGACCCCCTGCCGGTGTGCGTGATCCACGGCGTTGCAGATCTGGCAGGTGAAGTCGAGCGCCCGCGTCAGGTCCAGCGCGCCGCGAAGGGCGATGATGTTCTCGAGCGTCTCGCCCGGCACGTACTCCATCACGATGAAGAAGATGCCGTCCTGCTTCTCCGCCGTGGTGATCGCGACGATGTTGGGATGGTTGACGGAGGCGAGCAGCCGCGGTTCGCGCAGCAGCTCGCCGAAGTCCAGGTTCTGCCGGTGCGGCACCTTGATCGCGACCTTCTTGTCGATCCAGGTGTCCTGCGCGAGGTAGACGGTGCCGAATCCGCCGCTGCCGAGCGGCGAGATGATCTTGTATTTTCCGAGCTGCTGGCCCTTGAA
>DAIUEK010000327.1:0-2554 GCA_036845165.1 Vicinamibacterales bacterium
TGGTCGAGGCCGCACGGGAGTTCGCGTCACGCGGCATCACCGTCGCCACGTTCGACTTCCCATACGTCACCGCGGGACGACGCATTCCGGACAAGGGTCCGATCCTTGAAGCCCGCTGGCTCCAGGTCATCGGCGAGGCCCGGGCGCACCCCGCCTTTGCCGGTCTGCCGTTGTTCATCGGCGGCAAATCCATGGGCGGCCGGATCGCCTCGCAGGTCGCCGCGCAGCGGGTCGATGGGATCGCCGGACTGGTCTTCCTGGGTTATCCCCTTCACCCGCCAGGCAAGCCGGAACAACGCCGCGATCGGCACCTGCCCGACATCACCGAGCCGATGCTGTTCGTCCAGGGGACCCGCGACGCGTTCGGGACCGACGACGACATTCGTGCATTGCTGCCGCGCCTGAACCCGCGGGCGCAGCTGTTTGCCGTCCACGACGGCGATCACTCGTTCAAGGTCCGAAAAACCATTGCCGGCAAGACGACCGACGCGGTGTTGACGGACATCTTCGACGAGGTCGCCCGGTTCATTCGCTCCGCAATACCGTCATAGGATCGCTGTGACTGCCATGCGCGAACTGAACGTCTGTGTGACGACTCACGGCCGCGTCCTGATCGACGATCCGCCGGCGTCAGGCCCGCTGAAGCTGCTGGTGGGCTTTCACGGGTACGCCCAGAATGCGGACGAGATGATGGCGATGCTGCGCGGCATTCGGGACGCGTCGGGGTGGACGCTCGTCTCGATCCAGGCGCTGCACCGTTTCTATCGGGGCCCCTCTGAGACGACGGTTGCCAGCTGGATGACTCGACAGGACCGCGACGTCCTCATCGCCGACAACGTGGGCTACGTCAACGCGGCGCTCGAGGGCGTCGCGGCCGATCGCTCGATCGAGCGGCTCGCGTACTGCGGCTTTTCGCAGGGCGTGGCGATGGCGTTTCGCGCCGCCGTGCTCGGAGCGCGGAAGGCGGAGGCCGTCCTGGCCCTCGGGGGTGACGTGCCGCCGGAGCTGCTGGCGGATCCCGGCGCCGCATTTCCCCGCGTGCTGCTGGCGCGCGGCACGCGCGACGGCTACTACACGGACGAGAAACTGCGCGCGGATGACACGGCCCTGTCCGCCCGTGGCGCGAAGGTGGAGACGCTCACGTTCGATGGCGGGCACGAGTGGCACGCCGATTTCGGCGCAAGGGCGACAGAGACCTTGCGCCACTTGGGATGACAGACGACAGACGACAGAAGGCAGAAGGCAGAGGGCAGAGCGACCACGAGCCCGGCGACGCTGCCGTTTCGCGCCGGGGCCATGAACTATAGTGTGATCGGGAATGCTCAACGACACCGTCTCGACCGCTCGTAGCCGCAACCGTGCCGAGATTCCGGATCGCTTCAAGTGGAACGTCCAGGACATCTTCCAGAGCTGGGAAGAATGGGACGCCGCGTACAAGCAGCTCGAAGGCGGCGTCGATCGTTACGCGGTGCTGAAGGGGACGCTGGCGCAGGGGCCCGGGTGTCTCCTGAATTCGTTCCGGCTCTCCGAGGAGCTGGGCCAGCTCGCCTATCGCGTGTGGTACTACCCGTCGCTGCAGTACGACGAGGACCAGCGGGACAACGCGATCAACGCGAAACGCCAGCAGGTGCAGATCCTGTTTGCGCGGTGGAAGCAGGCCGAGTCGTGGTTCAGCCCAGAGCTGCTCCAGATTCCGCTCGAGACCGTCCGCGCGTGGATGGATCAGACCGAGGAGCTGCGGCTCTATCGCTTCGCCATTGAAAACCTGTATCGCCAGCAGGAGCACGTGCTGGACGACGCCGGCGAGCGCCTCATGTCGCTTGCCAGCCGCCTCGCCTCGTCACCAAACGACGCGTACTGGGCGCTGTCGACGGCGGACGCGAAGTTCCCGAAGGTCACGCTGTCGAACGGCGACGAGATCATGGTCTCGTACGGACAGTACCGCGCGATTCTCGCGACGCGGCACGAGCAGGCGGATCGCGAAAGAGCCTTCACGGCCCTGCACGAGACTTACAAGTCCGCGCTGAACACGTACGCGACGCTCTACAACGCCGTCTGCCAGCGCGACTGGTTCCAGGCGCGCGCCCGCGGCTACAAGAGCACGCTCGACGCCGCCCTCCATGGCGACAACATCCCCATCTCCGTCGTCAACAACCTGATCGAGACGACTCGCGCGGGAGTCGGGCCGCTCCGTCGGTATCACCAGCTTCGCCGCCGCGCGCTGAACGTTCCGTCGTACCAGGTCTACGACTTCGCGATCCCGCTCGTCACGTTCGACAAGAAATACCACTACGACGATGTGCTCGCGTGGATCGTGGACGCCGTCGCACCGCTTGGCCCGGAGTACCAGGCGCTGATGCGCGAGGGCTTCTCCAGCCACTGGATCGACGTCTACGAAAACGAAGGCAAGAGGTCCGGAGCGTACTCGGCGCCGGTGTACGGGGTCCACCCCTACATGCTGCTCAACTACACCGATACGCTGGACGACGTGTTTACGGCGGCGCACGAGATGGGGCACTCGATGCACACCATCCTCTCGCACGAGACGCAGCCG
>DAIUEK010000328.1:0-2447 GCA_036845165.1 Vicinamibacterales bacterium
TCCTGAAACAGGGCTACAGCTTCACCATGAGCGGCACGGCGCTGCCCGGCGCGCCCGCGAGTTGCAACGGGCTCGCTCCAGGCTTCGCAGCGCCGGGATATGCGCTGACTGCGGACCCGCTCGATCCGATCGGCAACCCCAACTTCTACGCCACAAACGCCGACGGCACCATCTACGTGTCCGCGGCCACCCTCGCCGGCTACATGCCCGAATCGGGCCCCCCGAGCGCCGGCACGCCCATACACTAATCGGGTAATCGGTATTCGGTAATCGGGTAATTTGGTCATCTGTCCCGCGAGTACCCGATCCCACGATTTTCCCCCCTGTCAATTCTGATAACGTATGGGCCTCCAAAGTAGGGGAGGATCCATGCCGTTACCCCGATTTCGCGCGCTTACGCTGACCGTCGCGCTCTTCACCGCGGCCGCCATTGTGCCCCCGGCCCAGACGTCGTCCACCGTGACCACGCCGAAGCAGTTCTTCGGCTTCAATGTCGGTGACGACTACCAGCTCGCCACCTACACGCAGTTTGCCGAGTACGTCCACAAGCTCGAAAAAGAAACCACCCGGATGAAGCTCGTCGAGATCGGGAAGACCTCCGAGGGTCGCCCGCAGCTCATGGCGATCGTCACGGCGCCGGAGAACTTCAAGAAGCTCGATCGCTACAAGGCGATCTCGCGCCAGCTCGCGCTGGCCGAGGGGCTGACGGACGATCAGGCGCGCGCGCTCGCGAAGGAAGGCAAGGCGGTCGTCTGGATTGATGGTGGCCTGCACGCGACCGAAGTGCTCGGCGCCGCGCAGCTGACCGAGATGATTTACCAGATGGCCAGCCGCACGGATGCTGAGACGATGCGGTTCCTCAACGACGACATCATTCTGTTCGTCCATGCCAACCCGGACGGGATGGAGCTCACCTCCGACTGGTACATGCGTGAGAAGGATCCGCTGCGCCGCTCGACCGGGCAGCTGCCACGCCTCTACAACAAGTACGCGGGGCACGACGACAACCGTGACTTCTACATGTCGAACCTGGCGGAATCCACGAACATGAACCGCGTCATGTACACGGAGTGGTTCCCGCAGATCATGTACAACCATCACCAGACCGGCCCGGCCGGCACGGTGATGTTCGCGCCGCCGTTCCGCGATCCGTTCAACTACAACTTCGATCCGCAGATTCCGATCGAGATCGAGCTCGTGGCGGCCGCGATGCACTCGCGCTTCATCGCCGAGGGGAAGCCCGGCGTGACGAACCGCAAGGGGGCGCCGTATTCGACCTGGTTCAACGGCGGCCTCCGCACGACGGCGTACTTCCACAACATTGTCGGCCTCCTGACCGAGACGATCGGCAGCCCGACGCCGATGAACATCCCGTTCATCCCGTCGAAGCAGCTGCCCGACTCGAGCATGTACGCGCCGATCGACCCGCAGCCGTGGCACTTCCGGCAGTCGGTCGACTACTCGATCACCGCCAACCGCGCCGTCCTCGACATCGCGTCGCGCAACAAAGAGAACTTTCTCTTCAACATCTACAAGATGGGGAAGGCCTCGATCGAGCGCGGCAGCAAGGACTCGTGGACGACGACGCCGCGGCGGGTGGCGGCGGCGCAGGCGGCGCTCGGCGGCCGCGCGGACACGCTCGCGAGCGACACACCGGGCGGCGGTCCCGGATTTGCCGGAGCCGGTGGCGGCGGCCGTGGCGGCGGCACGCCGGAACAGTTCAAGACGCTGCTGCGCAATCCCGAGCAGCGCGATCCGCGCGGGTTCATCCTGCCGTCCGACCAGGGCGATTTCCCGACCGCGACGAAGTTCATCAACACGCTGATTAAGAACGGCGTGACCGTGCACCGCGCCACCGCGGCGTTCACCGTCGCCGGCAAGAACTATCCCGCCGGCTCGTACGTCGTGAAGGGGGCGCAGGCGTTCCGTCCGCACGTGATGGACATGTTCGAGCCGCAGGATCACCCCGACGACATTCCGTATCCCGGCGGTCCCCCGACCCCGCCGTACGACGCGACCGGCTACACGCTCGCGTTCCAGATGGGGGTGACGTTCGACCGCGTCATGGACGCGTTCGACGGTCCCTTCGAAAAGGTGAACGGCCTGCAGAAGGCCGCAGCCCGCACGGTGACGGGCGCCGGGACGGCCGGCTTCGTGATGAGCCACCTGGCGAACGACTCGTTCACCGCGATCAACCGGCTGCTCGCCTCCGGCGAAGACGTGACGTGGATCAAGAGCGGCGCGCGCGCGGGTGACTTCTACGTCACCGGGAAGGCGTCCACGAAGGCGGCGGTCGACAAGCTCGCCGCGGACCTCGGCGTGACCATCGACGCCGTCGGATCGCAGCCCGCGGGGGACGCGATGAAGCTGCACAAGCTGCGCATCGGGTTGGCGGATCAGTATGGCGGCTCGATGCCGTCGGGCTGGCACCGCCTGATCTTCGAACA
>DAIUEK010000329.1:0-2375 GCA_036845165.1 Vicinamibacterales bacterium
CATCCAGTGAACGAACTCGAGATCGAACTGCACCACGTCCGAGTGGCGTCCCGGCACTCGCCTCTGCATGTGCGTGTGGTCAGAGTGCTGGTGCCGTTGTGCGCCGCCCTGGCGCTGGTCTTCTCGGCACAGGCAGCGTCTTCTGAGGCGGCTTCTGAATCGTATCGTGTCATTCGGGTCGTTGATGGCGACACGATTGTGCTTGAACGGATTGGTAAAGTCCGCCTGATCGGCATCGACACGCCGGAAACGGTTGACCCGCGACGTCCGGTTCAACGATTTGGCAGGGAAGCGAGCGCGTTTATGCGCCGCCTCGTCGACGGCAGGACCGTACGAGTCGAATACGATTGGAATCGAAAGGACAAGTACAACCGCACGTTGGCATATGTCTATCTGCCGGATGGGACCTTCGTGAACGCCGAGGTGATCCGACAAGGCTACGGCTTTGCTTATACGCGCTACCCGTTCAAGTATCTCGAGCAGTTCAGGACGCTTGAGCGTGAAGCCCGCGTCACGAACCGTCAACGAAGTGTTGATCTGTAGAGACCCGATGATCTTTATTCGCGCGCGGCAGATCGAATGCGAGTGACGCACCTGCCCGGTTCCCGGGCCACCACGACAGTGGTGCCAAATACATCAGTTGAACAACCCCTCCGCTTGAGCGACAATCAGTAATACGCGTGCCGCTCGAGAAGACGCGCTCACAGCAGAGTCGGACGGGGGATCATGGAGTGGTCGACAGAGCACGATAGCATCACGGGCGAGGAGTACATCGCGGTCGACATGCGCGGCGAGTCGCTGCTCCGCGATCCCTTCACGAACAAAAGCACGGCGTTCACGGCGGCCGAGCGCGAAGAGCTCGGCCTCGACGGGCTGATCCCGGCAGCCGTCAGCACCATGGACCAGCAACTGGCCCGGGTGTACGAGAACTATCGCGTCAAGCAGACATCGCTCGAGCGCTACATCCACCTGGCCAGCCTGCAGGACCGGAACGAGACGCTGTTCTTCCGCCTCGTCCACGACCACATCGACGAGATGATGCCGATCGTGTACACGCCGGTGGTCGGCGAGGCGTGCCAGCAGTTCTCGCACATCTACCGCCACCCGCGCGGCCTCTACATCTCGTACGAGCAGCGCCACCGGATCGACGCCATCCTCGAAAACCATCCGCGGCCACCGGCCGTCATCGTCGTCACCGACGGGGAACGGATCCTCGGGCTCGGCGATCAGGGGGTCGGCGGGATGGGGATCCCGACCGGGAAGCTGTCCCTCTACACCGCGTGCGCCGGGATCCCGCCCTATTTGACGTTGCCGATCATGCTCGACGTGGGCACGGACAATCAGGAGCGGCTGAACGACCCGCTGTATCTCGGCCTGCGGCACAAGCGGATTCGCGGACGCGAGTATCAGGACTTCATCGATCAGTTCGTCGACGCCGTGATGCGCGTGTACCCTGACGCCGTCCTGCAGTGGGAAGACTTTCTGAAGGCCAACGCGCTCACCCAGCTCGCGCGCTTTCGCGACCGGTTGTGCACGTTCAACGACGACATTCAGGGCACCGCCGCGGTCGTGGCCGCCGGTGTGTACGCGGCCCTGCGGATGACCGGTCAGGCGATGCGCGACCAGCGCATCGTGCTTGGCGGAGCCGGGGCGTCCGCGCAGGGGATTGCCAACCTCTTCGTGTCGGCGCTGCGCGACGCCGGGCTCTCCTGCGAGGAGGCCCGGCAACGCATCTGCACGGTGGACAGTCGGGGACTCGTGACCAAGGCGCGGGCGGAGATGGAGGACTTCAAGGCGGCCTACGCCCGGCCGGTTGAGGAGGTGGCGTCGTACGCGTGCCGCGATCCCGCGCACATCACGCTCGAGGAAACCATCCGCAATTTCAAGCCGACCATTCTCGTCGGCACGTCGGGCGCGGCCGGGCTGTTCACGGAGGCCGTGGTCCGCGCGATGGCCGCCGTCAACGACCGTCCGATCGTGTTTCCGCTGTCGAACCCGACGAGCAAGAGCGAGTGCACGGCGGCGGAGGCGATTGGGTGGTCCGATGGCCGCGCGATCGTGGCGACCGGCAGCCCGTTCGATCCGGTCGTCTATCGCGGCCAGACGCACCGCATCGGGCAGGGGAACAACGCGTTCGTCTTTCCGGGCGTCGGACTGGGTCTGTGGGTGGGAGGCGTGCGACGCGTCACCGACGCCATGTTCCTCGATGCCGCCCAGGCGCTGGCTCACCTGGTGAGCCCGGCGGATCTGGCTCAAGGCGCCGTCTACCCCGCGCTCACGCGCATTCGGGACTGCTCGCATGCCGTGGCGTGCGCCGTGATCCGCCGCGCCGTCGCCGAAGGCCACGCGTCGCCGGGGATTCTGCCCGGCCTCGA
>DAIUEK010000330.1:0-2309 GCA_036845165.1 Vicinamibacterales bacterium
TCGAGTGCGACCCGGGCGCGACGCGCGTCTTCATCGCGTCCTTTGTCGAGGCCGCGCGCGATCCGGAGGACCTCACGTGGCAACGGGATGCGCTGTTCAATTCCGCGCTGGCGGATGACACCGCGCGCCTCTCCCGGATTCCCGCCACCGCCGGCGCAGCCGCCGCGCTCGAGCCGGCCTTCGCGCGCATCGTCCAGGACGGCGCCACGACCGTCATCGTCGAGGCGTCGGCCCGGCTGGCGGGCACGCTGGTGCTGCGCGATTCGTATGACCCCGGCTGGACCGCCGACGTGGACGGCGTGCCGGCGGAGATCGCGCGCGCAAACGGCCTCTATCGCGCCGTGGCCCTGCCGCCCGGCCGCCACGTGATACGGTTTTCCTACCGGCCACGCGACCTGCGAACGGGTCTAATGATCTCAGGGATGACGGCGCTCGTGCTCGTGCTCACCATCGCGGGGTCCGCCCGCACCGGCGCTCGCCGCACGGTCCGCTCCGCGGCCGAAGCGGGCTTCACGCTGGTCGAGCTCATGATCGTCCTCGCGATCGTCGGCGTGCTGATGGCGGTCGCGTTTGCCGAGTACCGGGGCATGCAGGCCAGGGGGAACGACACGTCGGCGCTGTCGTCGCTGCGCTCGATCGCCGCCGCGCAGTGGCAGTTCGCCCTCACGTGCGGGAACATGAAATACGCGACGACGCTTCCGGCGCTGGCGCAGCCGGTGCCCTCCACCGGGCAGGGCTTCCTGAGCCCGGATCTCACGGAGGCGGAGTCCTTCGAGAAGTCCGGCTACATCTTCCAGATGACGGCGAAGCCGCTCGACGGGGCCCGACCGGCGTGCAACGGCGCCGCGACCGCCGAAGGCTATGCGGCGACCGCCGATCCCGCGAGGCCCGGCGTGACCGGCGTCCATTTCTACGGCGTCAACGCCGACCGCGTCCTCTACCTGGACGAGGCGCAGACTTTCACGGGGAACCTCCCGGAGGCGGGGAGGGCGTCCCACGGCGGGGAGATCAAGTAGGCCTGCGGCCTGCGGCGTACGGCTTTGGGTTTTGCAGATGGTTTCAAGACCCGCTCGCGGGTGGCCGCGAACGGGGCCGCCCCGCCGAGCGCGGAGGCCGTGGCCCGTGACAGGCTGTTTGTCGGCCGAGCACTCGGTGGGGCTGTTCGCGGACAGGACCCGCCAGAGGGTTTTGAAACCGCTTTAGGCTTTGGGCGTTAGGCCTTAGAATTGACGCATCCCATGTCAGTCCTGGCTCGTAAGCTCCTCGTCGTGTTCGCGTTGCTCGGCCTCGGTGTCTCGATCGCGGCGACCTACGTCCACTACAACCTGATCAAGAACCCGGACTATGCGAGCTTCTGCGACATCAACGCGACGGTGTCCTGCAAGGCGGCGTACCTCAGTCGGTACGGATCGATTGCCGGCGTGCCGGTGGCCGTCGGCGGCGTCCTCTTCTTCATCTGGGTGTTGGCGCTCCTCTGGGGGGCCAGCGGGAAGAGCCGCATCCAGGACAGCGCGCCCGGGTACATTTTTGCCGGCTCCACGCTCGCGCTCGCCGTCGTCCTGTACCTCGCGTATGCGTCGTTCTTCATCTTGAAAGAAGTCTGCCCGCTGTGCGTCGCGACCTACGTCGCCGTCATCGGGGTGTTCGTGATCTCAGGAGGAGCCAGTTCCGTGCCGATGTCCACACTCCCCAAGCGCGCCCTGCGCGATCTCCGCGTGCTCGTCGCCACTCCCGTCGCGCTCGTTATCGCCGTGCTCTTCATCGCCGGCGGGGCCTGGGCGACGACGTCGTTCCCGGTCGCGGAAATCCGCCCCTCGGCGCCGCAGGCCCCGGCGATCACGACCGACCAGCGCAGCGAGTTCGAGCGCTGGTGGGACGTGCAGCCGAAGGCGGCCAACTTTCCGTTCGACAACCAGGGCACGAAGGTGCTCATTGTCGAGTTCGCCGACTTCCAGTGCCCGCAGTGCCGCGTCCAGTACTTCGCGGTGAAGCCGATCCTCGACAAATACGCGGATCGGCCGACGGACGTGAAGATGGTGATGAAGCAGTTCCCGCTGAACTCGGACTGCAACGCGTTCGTGCCGACGCAGATGCACCCCGCGACGTGCCAGGCGGCGGCGGCGGCGGTCATGGCGCGCTCGAAAGGCCTGTTCGCGAAGATGGAGGACTGGCTCTTCCTGCACCAGACGGAGCTGAGCCCGGCCACCGTCAAGTCGGCGGCGCTCGATGTGGGGAAGATCACCGACTTCGACGCGCAGTATGCGAAGGCCATCCAGGAAGTGAAGACGGACACCGCCATGGCCTCGGCG
>DAIUEK010000331.1:0-2209 GCA_036845165.1 Vicinamibacterales bacterium
GTGTCCTTCCCACCAAGATCGCGGTCCAGGAAGCACGGCCGATAGACGAACGTTCCCGGAAACAGCGACCAGTGAGCGGGCGTGTTCTGGTAGTAACGTCCACGCCGGCTGGCGGGGACGAAGGTGCCGTCCCCGCCGATGTCCTCGACCCGCAGCCCCGACACGGTGGCGACGGTCGGCCAGAGGACTTCAGGGTGACCGCTCCACCCGTGCCTGTAGCGCGCGTCGCAACTCTCGAGCAGACGGCGCGAGATTCGCGCGAACGGCAGGAAGGCTTTCACGCGTCGGGTCATCGGAACGCTGTCCGCCGCCGTCGACAGCGTCGGCCAGTGCGCCCAGCCGGGGTTTTCCGCCCAGGTCTGAACCGCGGTGCCAAGGAGGTCCGCGTCGGAGGACGCGAGGTCCGCAAACAACTCCGCCCAGTCGCCTCCGAACCTGACGTCGTGCTCGACGATCCAATATCGATCGTAGCCAGGCCGGTCGCGGAAGAACCGCATCGGCACGAGATCGGTGTTGCCGATGTAGTCGTCGGCGCGGAAGCGGTCCAGCTTGCCCGGGTACGGCAGCCCGCGCAGGTCCGCCTCGGTATACGCCACCGCGGCGACCTCGTCGATTCCCCGGAGATCGTCGGCCGAGCGGCAGTAGCCGACGACGAAGATGTCGAAGGCGGCGTCCAGCGCGGCCCGCAGCCGCAAGACTTCGCGTCGGACGACGGGGGAGCTGGCGTGCGCGTAGTAAAGGACGGCGTCGCGTGGGGTCAGACTACGGAGCGACACGTTCCGGCCACAGACGCGAAAACAACGCGAAGCGCGCTCGCGGTGGACCGGGTGCGGCCTCCTTCATGGGCATCCGCGCGAGCAGGCGGGCGAGCGCCTCGACGCGGAAATCGCTGACCGGGGTGAAGTTGTAGAACGCCGGATCCCGCTCTTCGGGCAGGTAGAACTCCGTGAAGTTGACGCCCGCTCCAGGCGATTGCCTTTCGTAGTCCTCGATCCGCGCGCGCCGCTCGTCCCGGCTCCTCACGATCCAGCTGAAATGGTGGACGCACGCCTCTTCCGGCGCGAGCGCGTACCGCTCGACCGCAAAGCCCGGTGTGTGGATGTCCTGGATCAGGCGTACCGCGGCGGGCCTGAAGAGCCGGAACTGCCAGTCCGGCTGAGTGCGTCCGTGCATGTGGACGCAGGAGGAGCCCTGCAGCCGCCCGGCGGCGTCGAAGCGCACCCAGCGTCTGGAAAAACCGACGGCCGGCTCCGTAACGCCGGCCAGGTGGCCATCGATCCACTGCACCAGCGCCGCCGAAGGCGCCTCATCGTCGTCGAACCTGAGGATCCACTCGGCATGGACGGCGGGAAGCGCGGAGAACAGCAGCGATTCGACGCGCGCGAACTCGCTCCGGGCGACGAGCACGCGCGCGTCGAACGATCGCAGGATCGAGAGGCTCCTGTCGCGCGATCGCTCGTCCACGATGAACAGCGGATCCAGCCCGAGCCACGCGTAGTGGTCAATCAGGAACGCGATCCGGTGTTCGGCGTTACAGACAGGAACGATGACTTGGACGTGTCGTGGCGTCACGTGGCGGGGAGCCGGTCCCCGCGATCCTTCGATGGGCTGAAACGGGGTTCGGATGATGACGCTCCGAGTCTGATCACATACTACATGAAATCCGGGGACCGATTATGGCCGCGGGCGGGTTCCAGCGGTCAGCGACATCAGCGAGGCAGGATCATATGATGGGCCTTCTTGACACCCGGACGCGCGGCAGTCAGAGTTACCGTTTTGGGACCGAGATCATCAGCACTTTCGCCAGAAACGCGCCGCGCTGGATCAGCTCGACGCAAGTAACCCGAGGCACTCCATGTCGCGACGTTACTGGTTGATGAAGTGCGAGCCCGCCGCGTACACGATTGACGACCTCGCGCGCGACGGGCAGACGAGCTGGGAAGGGGTTCGCAACTACCAGGCGCGCAACTCCATGCGCGACGACATGCTGGAAGGGGACCCCGTCCTCTTCTATGCGTCGAACGCGGATCCCTCCGGCGTCACCGGCCTCGCGACGATCGCGCGGGCCGGGTATCCCGATCATTTTTCCTGGAAGAAGGGGCACAAGTACTTCGACGAGGCCAGCCGCCAGGTCTCGCCGATCTGGTACATGGTCGACGTCGCGTTCGTCGAGCGTTTCCCGGAAACGATCTCGCTCGAGACCCTGAAA
>DAIUEK010000332.1:0-1989 GCA_036845165.1 Vicinamibacterales bacterium
CAAGTGGGGCCAGAGCACTTTCTGCGTGGCGATGGCGGGACCAAGTACGCGGATTCGGCCTAAAAGCCGTACAACTTCTTCGCGTTGTCGCGCATCACCATCCGCGCGAGCTCGGACGCTCGCGCGCGCGTGATTTCATGATCCTGGATCATCCCGGTCAGCGCGATGGCGAGCGCCTCGCGCGCCGTCCGCGACGCGATCCAGCCGGTCTCCTCCCAGCTCGTTTCGTCGGTGTTCGGCGAGGCGTCCGTGCCGAAGAGGATCTTCTCGGGCCATGCCGACAGCCACCCCCGCAGCAGCTCCGCCTGCCCGCGCGGGGTCTCGAAGTACGACACGTCCGAGAAATCCGCGTAGACGTTCGGTTTGCTCATCAGGCCCGCGGTCTCGCGGTAGTGCGGGTACCCGCCGTGCACGACGACGAAATTCGTCTTTCGCAGCGACGGCTCGTTGAAGATCCAGGTCAGCAGGAGCGGATTGGATCCGCGTTGATCGTAATTGGCGCCGCCGCCGTTCGCGACGTGGATGTGGACGGCCATCCCAAGACGGCCGGCCTCGCGCGCCACGTAGGCGAACAGGTAATCCTGCAGGGTCTTGTATTCGGACGGCGAGGCAACGCCGCCTCTCGCGTACTGCGCGTAGACGCGCGCCGCGTCGGCTTCGGCGGCCGGTCCGAAGTCGAGCCAGCGCAGGTACGCCGCCTCGAACTTTTCGGCGACCGCGCCGGCGGCCTTCTGCCGTTCCAGCGTCGGCGTCACGATCGTCCTGCAGTACTCCGCCAGGGTCGCCGGCAGCGCGCCGGCGCCGGCGTCCTTCATGTACCGCTGTAGCAGCTGCTCTTCGGCGGGATAAAACGCCGCGTAGTCGCGATTCGCGGCTTTTTGTGACGAGTTGTCGAGCGGAAAGATGAGCGCGTCGGCGTATGGGACCCAGCGGAAGCGTGGACTCCGCAGCTCGGGACCCATCGTGACGCGATTGGCGAGCACGATATCGATGCCCTGACGGTCCAGCACCCACGCGGGATAGGACGCGCCGCGCTGCGCGATCGCTTTCTGCTTCAGCGCAACCGCATCCTTCACGTGCGCGGGTGACGCATCCGCATGGGGATAGCCGTACAGCGCTTTCCACGCGCGCACGAACTGCGGATGGTCAGGACGCATATTGACGGGAGCGCCGGGTGCGCCCGGCGGCGGGGGATCGAGCAGCGCGAACGGCAGCGCGTCATAGTCGGCATCGTCGGCGACGGGCCGCACGACATGCGCGTGGTTGTCGATGGCTCTGATCGCGAGGAGCTCTCTTAGCAGGGCGGGGTCGGTGGCCTGTTGCGCGTCCAGAAGGGCGACCGCGAAGAGCGTCGATGAAAGAAGGACCGCTGCGCGCATTACCGCTCTGCCAGGGCGAGGTACACCGCCGCGGACACGCCAAAGCCGACAAACCACGCGTAATCGTAAACCGGCCGCAGGGCGGGCACGACCAACCCAATCCATGCCGCGGCGCAGCCCGTGAGTGTCGCGATCGTGCCGGGGAGGTGCCATCCGGCCGTATAGCGGTAGGCACCGCCGGGCAGGTAGAGATCCTCCAGCCGCAGGTTCGTCCGGCGGACGATCCAGTAGTCCGCAATGAGCACGCCCGCGATCGATCCCAGGCCGCCCGAGTAGCCGAGCAGCCACGTGAAGATGTATCCCGACGGATCCGCGAGCAGGCGCCAGGGCTGGATCAGGATGCCAAGGATGCCGGTGATGAGGCCGCCCGTCTTGAAGCTGATGGCGCGGGGGAAGGCGTTCGCGAAGTCGTTCGCGGGCGAGACGACGTTGGCGGCGATGTTGACCGCCAGGGTCGCGATCACCGCGGTGAACATCGAGATCGCGATGACGAGCGGATCGTGAAATCGGCCGATCAACTTGATCGGATCCCAGATCATCTCGCCGTAAATGATCGAGGTCGCGCTGGTGATCATCACCCCCATCGCCGCGAAGACGAACATCGTCGTCG
>DAIUEK010000333.1:0-1985 GCA_036845165.1 Vicinamibacterales bacterium
GATAGGTTCCTCAAGGAATAGGGTCACGTCTGACGCTGGGCTGATTCTCGTCCGCTCCGCACCGCGCTAGACTTTGACAGCGCCCGCGAGCTCAAGTGCCGGCATTTCGCGAAGATGATCTCACGCCGATCTGTACCGCCAGCGTGATCCGCCTTACTTACCCCTGAGATCGTTTATCTTGTCCCTGAAGAGCGTCAGCGCAATGCGGCCGCGGTTCGGTTCGCCGCGCGCCAGCGCTTCCGCCATGTGCAACGCCTGCTTCGCCGTGACGCGGGCGGGCATCGGCGGCTCGAACGGATCCACGACCGCTTCGCAGAGCGCCGGACCATCGGCGCGCATCAGGGCCTCCAGCGCGCCGCGCACTTCGTCGGGACGCTCGCACCGGACCCCGATCCCCCCGCACGCTTCCGCGAACCGCACGAAGTCGATCGGCTCCAGCGACACGCCGTATTCGGGGTGGCCGAGGAAGACCATCTGCTCCCATTTGATCATCCCGAGCGCGTTGTTCTTGATGACGACGATCTTGATTGGCAGGCGGTATTTCACCGCCGTGGCGAACTCGCCCATCAGCATCGTGAACCCGCCGTCGCCGACGAAGGCGACCGACTGGCGGCCGGGATAGGCGATCTGCGCGGCGATCGCGTAGGGCAGCCCGTTCGCCATCGAGGCGAGATTGCCCGAGCAGGAAAACAACTGGCCGCGCTTGATCTGGATGTAGCGCGCGGCCCACGCGGTGATGGTTCCCGAATCGGTCGAAATAATCGCATCGTCGGCCAGCAGATCGCTGAGCGTGTCGGCCACGACCTGCGGCTTGAGCGGCACCTCGTCCCGGTGTGAGCGGGCGTGCATCAGTTCGCGCCATTCCTTCATGTTCGATTGCGCCTGCTCGAGAAACGTGCGGTCCTCGCGCCGGCGGATCTGCGCCAGCAGGACCTGCAGCGTCGCCTTCGCGTCGCCGCACAACCCGATCTCCACCGGAAAGCGGAGCCCGATACGGGAGGGATCACGATCGATCTGCACACCGCGGCAGCGATCGTGCTTCGGGTAGAACTCCATGTACGGGAAGCTCGTGCCGACCATCAGCAGCGTGTCGGCCTGTTCCATCGCCTCTTCCGACGGCGCGGTCCCCAGAAGGCCAATCCCGCCGGTGGTGAACGGCGAATCGTCCGGCACGGTCCCTTTCCCGAGCAGCGGCTTGACGATGGGCGCGCCTAACAGGTCCGCGAGTTGCTCGAGCTCCGCGCCGGCACCCAGTGCGCCCTGCCCGGCGAGGATGACGGTCTTCTTTCCGGCGTTCAGAACGTCGGCTGCGGCCCGGACCTCCTCTGCGCGCGGCACGACGATCGGCGGCTGCCACGCGTCCGACGTGTGTCCTTCGACTGTTTTCGCCGACGGCTCATCGTCGCTGACGGCTTGATCCTGAAGATCGACGGGGCAGGTGATGTGCGCGACGCCGCGGAGCGAAAGCGCGGCGCGGCAGCCGGTGTCCACGAGCGCGCGGACGTGGCCGGCGCCGAGGATCTGCTGGTTGTAGACGGCGACGTCCTTGAACAGCGAGAGGAGATCGACTTCCTGCTGATACCGCGTGCCGATGAGATCGTGATACGTCTGCCCGGTGATGGCGAGCACAGACGCGCCGTCCATCTTGGCGTCGTACAGACCGTTGAGCAGATGGATCGCACCCGGCCCGGATGTCGCCAGGCACACACCGAGCCGGCCGGTGTATTTCGCATAGGCGCACGCCATGAACGCCGCCGATTCTTCGTGGCGGACCTGCACGAAGGTGATGCGGTCCTGCCGCGTGCGGAGCGCTTCCATGATTCCGTTGATGCCGTCGCCGGGCAGCCCGAATACGACGCGCACACCCCAGTCGATCAGACGGTCGGCGAGTACATCCGCGGTTGTGCGTACCATGTCATTGCTACCTTTCGAGAATCCAGGCGACCGCGCCGATGTGATATTCCCAGAGCGGCCGGCGCCGCCAG
>DAIUEK010000334.1:0-1829 GCA_036845165.1 Vicinamibacterales bacterium
AACTCACCGTCAACGGCCAGAGCTACACGCAGACGTTTGCCGTGAAGCCCGACCCGCGGCTCAAGTAGGCCTTAGGCTTTAGGCTTTAGGCTTTAGGCTTTAGGCTTTGGGCTTTAGGAAGTTCGGCCAGGATGTCTTCGTTGGTCAGGACCGTCGATGACGCCTTGGCCTTCGAGAAGATCCGGTCGACGAGTTCGTCCGTCGCGGTGTAGCCGTGGCGCTCCAGCCAGAACACGACGTTCGATTTTCCGGACATCGGGCCCACGTCGATCTGCTGCTCGCGGCCGATCAGGCTGGCGGGAACGCCCGAATACACCGCGTCCACGAGCGCCAGGTCCTTTTTCCTGAACGCCTTGATGACGGCCGCGGCGTGGACGCCGGTGGCGGTGCGGAACGCGTCGCGGCCGACGACCGGGTAGTTCGCGGGAATCGGGACGTCGGTCGCCGCCGACACCGTCTCGCAGTATTCGACCAGCGCCGACAGGTCGCGCTCGATATAACCCATCAGCACCAGGTTCAGCAGCAGCAGCTCCATCGGGGTGTTGCCCACGCGCTCGCCGAGGCCGATCGCGGCCCCGTGGAGCCGGGTCGCGCCGGCGTCGAGGGCGGCCAGCGTGTTGCTCGTCGCGAAGTCGCGGTCGCGGTGGCCGTGCCAGTCGATCCCCACGCCCCCGCCGCACTCCTCCACCACCGATGCGATGAACTTCACGACCGCCGCGGCGCCGTGCGGCGTCGCGTGGCCGACGGTGTCCGCGATGCAGACCCGCCTGGCGCCCGCGCGAATCGCCGTCGAATACAGCGCGCGCAGCGTGTCCGGGTCCGCGCGCGTCGTGTCTTCCGTCACGTACATGACCGGCAGCCCCTCGCCGACGGCGAAGGTGATGGCGTCCTCGGTCAGCGTGAGGAGCTGGTCGAGCGTCCAGCCTTCCGCGTATTGGCGCAGCGGACTCGACCCGATGAAGGTGCAGCACTCGATCGGGATCCCGGCGCGCTGTGAGATTTCCGCGATCGGCCGGATGTCGGCGATCATGGTGCGCGCCGCGCAGTTCGCTTCCACCTTCAGCCGCTGAGCGGCGATCTCGCGCGCCAGGCGCTCCACGTCCTTCACGACGTGCGGGCCGGCGCCGGGCAGCCCGATGTCGGCGGTCTCGATGCCCAGCCGGTCGATCAGGTGGAGGATGCGGAGCTTCTCGTCGATCGTCGGGCAGCGGACGGACGGCGACTGCAACCCGTCGCGCAGCGTCTCGTCGTCCAGGAGCACGGTTCGGGGCTTCGGAGTATCCGTCCGGTTCCAGTCATAAATCAGCGGATGCATGGCTCCCGTTCAGCATTCAGCATTCAGCGTTCAGCGTTCTTGATGTGCCGCCTGTACGTTTGCATTGTTACGATCCCTGCGAGGAACACGCCGAGCGCCCACGCGGTCGAAAAGGCGATGGCATCGACGAGGCCGCGGTGGAGGTACGCCCGCATGTCGACGCCGCGCCCGAGGCCCGCGGGCGCAAGCGCCGTCTCCAGCAGGTAGCCGCGCACGGTGTCGTGCATGCGCATGTCGTAGACGCCGTTCCACACCACGAACGCCAGGGCGAACCAGAGAATCAGGAGTCGCTTTTCGGTACGAGTCAACGATACGCTGCTTGTCACGGCCTTACGGCTCATCACAAAGGTCACTAAGGCACGAAGATCACAAAGACTCCTTGTGGTCTTTGTCTCTTAGAAGTCGTTTCAAACCCCCAAACGGGTGGCCGCGAACGGCGGGGCCCCCGGCGCGCACGCCTGCGCGCTGGGGTGCAACGGGGCGCCCCGCCGGGCGCGGAGGCCGTGGCCCGTGA